>CAMWXA010000146.1 GCA_947178035.1 uncultured Lachnospiraceae bacterium
ATTATATACTATGTATTAGGATAAATTCAACCTAACATTTTATTCTTTTATAGATTCTTTCGCTTAAACATATTATTCCTATTTTCCTCTATAGAATTAGCACAGATACCCTTCCTCCACATCAAAGAAGTAATCCATAAATGTACCAAGTATAAAAAGTGCAATTGTAAAAGATATATATCTTAGTATTAATATTATCAAAAAATCCATAATTCTTCCCTTTCTCCAATCCTGTCTGACAGAATCCCTTTATTTGCATTATCTATATCCAAACAAGTATGACTGTTATATCATCTGCATTCCGCCACTCTGCTTCTCCTGAAGCTCTTCCAGCCCTTCTACCTGATTATCACCATGGATAATCCCATCTTCAATCAGCATCTGCTCACATTCCTTTAATAGCGTAATCCAGTCCTCTTTGATATTCTTGGGATAATGGTAAAGATACGAGTAGTCCTTGCTGGGTGTATTCCACTCAAAATTATATTTGATATTCTGGGGTGTAATCCGGTAGCCGTCTCCTTTTTCTCTCTTGATCACTTTCTCCATCTCTAAACGTGACTGATAGTATTCCTCATTCCGCGGTCTTGCTTTTTCGATGGTTTCGACAAGCCTGTATCTTTTGCTAAATTCACAGTCTCTGTCGACCAGCTCTCCTTTCCGCCAGTCATATCCGTTCCCAATGGAACAGAATAAGTGGTTCAGACAGTGTTTTCTTGTCGGATACGGCTCTGGATAAAAATCCATCATGAATTGTAACGTTTCCTCTGCTCTCATCTATACTTCTCTCCTCTATATCTTTTTCATCACTTTGCTCTTTATTTCAATCATCGCCTGCTTTCAATGCGCTTCTGGATTACTGCTTACGCCAACAATAAAATACCCGAAATGAACGGGCATTTTATTCTTACCGTAAACCGGCAGGAATAACATTTCCATATTTATCTGTCATTCCTGCGCCATGTTAATATTACAGCGAACAATCATAAAACATCCTATGAAAGTTTAACAATATTTATAGCCTTAATTGAATGATTACTAAACCACCACTGGTATTTCGAGCAAAAATCTTTAGTTTAAAGAACATTATTTAAATTGTTCGCTGTAGTACCAATACCCCATCAATAAAAGCATGATTGAATTATAAACTTTCTCCATTTTCCCATATTAGATCCCGATACCAATACGCTGAATCCTTCCATATCCGTTCCTGAGTCCTATAATCCACATATACTAGTCCAAACCGTTCAGAATATCCGTAATTCCATTCAAAATTATCCATTAAGGACCAATGGAAATATCCTCTAATATCCACGCCATCTATAACTGCTCTTTTTAATGCTTTCAGATATCTTGCAAGAAAATCAATTCTAAATGTATCATGAACTTTGCCATCCAATGAAACCACATCATGACAGGACATTCCGTTTTCTGTAATATAAATAGGTTTGTCATACCTTTCCTGCAGGAACTTCGGTCCCCAGTATAAACATTCCGGCGTAATCGGCCACTGATTAGCAGTTCTAGGGAAACCTTCATACCTTTTCACAATCTGAGGATGTCCATCCTCATCCATCCTGCAACATTTACCATTGTAGATATTCTGCCCATAAAAATCAATAGGTTCTGAAATCAGTTTCAAATCATTTGGAGTGATTGGAGGAAGATATGCTTCATACTTGTCAATCCCCTCTTGAGGATAGTGTCCCAGAAGCACAGGATCAGACCACCATGCCACATTCCATGTCCAATTAGTCAAATCCTCCATGGCAAAAAGTTGTTGTCTTGCTGCTTCTATATCCTTCGGAGATTCTGTTTCTGGATAACACATAGCACCTGTAGGAGCATATCCTACTTGTATAGGCTGTTTTGCTCTGATTCGCAACATTTGTACAGCACGTCCATGGGCTTTTAGTACATTATGCGCCATCTGAAAAGTATCCCTCACTGGCGCTTTTAACCCTGGCGCATGTACTCCATTTAAATATCCCAACCCTATAAAACATTGTGGCTCATTTAGAGTAAAAAAATGCGTCACCCTATCACTAAATCGTTCCGCAATCAATCCCGCATAATCCCCAAACCATTCCACAATTTCACTATTCATCCAGCCTCCCTTTAAGTAAATAGAATATGGCAACTCCCAATGATACAGAGTAATAAAGGGTTCAATTCCCGCTTCTAAAAGAGCGTCGACAAGTTGATTATAAAAGGCAATTCCATTTTCATTTATCTTTCCTTTTCCTTCTGGTAAAACTCTGGACCAGTCAATTGAAAAACGATATGCTTTTAATCCCATTTCTTTCATAATTGCTACATCTTCATGAAACCGATGATAATGATCGCAGGCAATATCCCCAGTATGCCCTTCATAAATCTTTCCTTGTTCTTTTACATACACATCCCAAACGTTCATTCCTTTTCCAGATTTTTTTCCGACTCCCTCAATCTGATAAGAACTAGTCGCAGCTCCCCATGCAAAATCCTTCCTGAATCCCATCTGTCTGCCTCCTTATTAACCATTATAGCCTCTCAAAATCTTCACCCCCCATTTTATAAGGCTTCTGAAATTCCAGTTTTGTGGATTTACCCACTTTTTGCGCAAAATCCAAATTAAAAACCATTATTTTCTGGCAAAAGATTCCGAGAAGCTATCCATTCATAGTAACTTTATCATATTGACAAATTATATTTCCCATCCTATGCCACAATCAGTGACAACAAGTAAAATGGTGTATATGCCCTATCTTCTCCACTGACAATTTCAATTTCTATTGTATGCATTTTCTTTGCACCATGATGTAAAACTGGCTCCAGATACAGACATTCTCCCCATGTTTCATTAAAATTTCCATCCAAAAGAACCGATTGCTCTTTATCTCCATCGATAACCAGCATTGCACAGGCAGCTGGTTTTTTTAAGGTTTTCTTATATTGAACAGCAATACAGGATGCTTCCACTTCAAATACAATCCTGTCACCTTTCTTTCTTCCAATCCATCCATTTTTGAAAAAATCTAAATGTCCCAACTTTTCCTCTGCATCAGCCCTGAATCCATCCAATTTCGGACAAGTATTGCGGATTGACAAAATCTCAGCTTTCTCATATGCATTGGAAGTCATTGGCTTTGGTATCGTGTTTTCTTCCTCCGTTTCAAACATATGTTCTTTTACAGTTTCCAAAAATGATGTTATCTCCCTGGCAACCAGACCATGCCCTTTGTCATTAGGGTGAAGGCCATCCTCTGTCAGTTCTAAACGAGTATATTTCCCAGCCTTCATACTTTGATAAAGAGTATCCCTAACACTGACATACGGAACCATATACCATTTCCCTACTGCGTTATGATAATCCTGCGCATTCATTCCTGTATCGTAGAACACATTATTTAAAATTACTACCGCAGGTTTTGACGGCCATAACAATAACTTCCTAATAACCCCCTCATAAGTTTCCTGAAAGAACAGATCCGCATCATCGTTCACACTGAAATCCACGACAACAAAATCAGGCTGATACATCAGCACATCCGAGACAGCACGAGCCACTCCGAAATGCGACGTTGTTCCACCAATCCCACCATTAACATAATGAAACTCCGCCTGGGGAAATGATTCTTTCCACCATGAAAACACTCTATATGAATAAGAATTTTCCCTACTACTCGCATTGCTCCCCTGCGTTATGGACCCCCCAAGAAAGGCGATTGTCAACTCTTCCCCTTGATTTGCTCTGCACATACATTGCTTTAATCTCGTTAAATTTATCTGATACATCAATTATTCCATCCTTCTATATGAAAACTCTCTAAATACATCCCCAATTCCTCTGCCATCTCTTCCGCTTCTGGAATCCTCAGATGCCCCGGTGTTCCTCTTCCATTCCTGTGAAACATAAAATGTGATACCCTCTCATCTGCCATTTCATAGCATACCTGGTCAATCGCATCATCCCAGGCAACATCATGGTTTAATAGTGTCGTGCAGCATACAATCTGCGCTTTTGGATACTTATCCCGTATATTCCCGATAAAAGCTCTGTATTTTTCTTTCCAAAAACAAGCTTTTGCACAAGCATAATTATTCTTCATATAATCCTCTGGATGGCTATCATTTTGTCCAATTGCTACAATCACCACATGAGGAATATATTTGGAAAAATCCCACTGCGTCTGTTTTCCAAATACAGGATTGTAATGAACCTTATCCCATACCGTCTCCATCCCTACAGCGTTAGGTTCTAGAAACCATCCAGTGCCATCCAGCAATGCAACACCACCTTGCGCAATATCATGAATCTCTGCATTTAATTTTCTTGCTGCTATCCATGCATAAGAATACCAACTGTTTGAAAATTCCCCATTGTGTTCTGGATCTTCCTTTCCTATACAATGAACAGCCTCAGATACTTCTCCTGCAGATACAGAATCTCCATAAACTTCTATTCGACGTTTTGGTTTTTCTGGTGCAGGGAGCAACAAGCTCCCTGCCGAAAGATCCAATTCCTCCAAAACCAGTTCATGACAACTGTCCATCCTTTTAAATATCATAACATCATGTTCGCTGTCCTGCGCTTCGTCAAGCAAAATAATTGACGTTTCTCCCTTATCATTCAGTTCATACCTTTTTTGTGCACCATCCACGATTGCCCCCAGTACGTTTTTCCAATAACAATGCTTATTAGTAACTTTAAGCATTGCAGCTTTTCCATAAAAGCGGAAACGTAATGATGAAGCTGGAAATATGAATTCCGGTTTCAAGGGATTTTCCATGTCAATTCTTCCACTGTAACTCAATTCTTTTCTATCCAATTTTATCTTCATTCAGCACTTCCTCATATACATCCCTTTGCCATGTAAAAATCATACATTTTCACATTATCTCTTTCCAATTTCCGTATCCATATCACTGACAATACTGTGTTCTTTTATGTAATCTATTACCTCATCTACGTTCGTAAATGCAAGTCCCACATATGTATCTGCACAGCCATAATAAATTGCAATTTTACCTGTATCTGCATCCTGTACCGTCGCACACGGGAAAGTAACATTCGGCACAAATCCCCGCTCTTCATACCACTCTTCGGGTGTGAGCAAGAATGTCTCACACCGATATTTCACAACGGAAGGGTTTTCAATATCCAAGATTGCGCCACCGATGCTGTAAACATAACCATTGCAGGTGCCCGTTACGCCATGGTAAAACAAAAGCCATCCCTCACTTGTTTCAATTGGAGCTGCGCCTCCTCCGATTTTCAGGTTCTCCCACCAACTTTTTCCTTTTCCCATCACATGACGATGTTTTCCCCAGTAAACCATATCTGGACTCTCTGAAATAAAAATATCTCCAAACGGTGTATGACCACTGTCACTTGGACGAGACAGCATCATATAATTTCCATTCACTTTTCTCGGAAATAAAACAGCATTCCTGTTAAACGGCAAAAATGGATTCTCAATCCTGGTAAATGTTTCAAAGTCATTCGTTTTTGCAACTCCAATCGCTGCCCCGTAAAAATCCTGACACCAAATGATGTAATAAGTATCTTCTATTTTCACAAGCCTTGGATCATAAGCATATACTGGCATAAAATCATTTCCATCTTCATCTTTGAACGAAATTTTATTTTCAGAAAAATCCCAGCAGATCCCGTTCCTGCTTCTCCCTAGGTATATATAAGGAATTCCATTTGTCTGCTCCCCACGGAATACGCCAATAAATTCCTCTTTATACGGTACTACAGCACTATTGAAAATCCGTGCGACTCCATTGACCGGATTGCGTCCTATCACCGGATTATCAGTGTATCTCCATACTGGTCCCAAAAATCCCTCCGGCTTTTCCTGCCAAGGTATATTATGTGTTGAATCGCCATAAATTTTAACTTTACTCATCTTAGTCATTCTCCTTTTTTTCTTCTAATTTTAGATATTTTTCTTGTAACTTCTTAATAGCAAAGGCTCCACCAACCAGCATAATCCCATTAACAACCAGTGTCATCTGGTATATGACCAAGACACCGCCAAAGTACGCTGACAATACCATTCCAAACAGCGTTAGTAGTGTAACCCCTGCTGCCATGCACCAGAGCATTCGCATAAAAACAAGAACCATCTTTAAATCAATTTCCTGTCCTCTTCGATTTCTTCCACTAAATGACATGCAATCATACCTCCCTTATAATCCCGCAATTTCGGACTTTCCTTCATACATATTTCTTTGTAATAGGGACAGCGAGTATGGAAACTACATCCGGAAGGCGGATTATTGACACTCGGCATATCTAAAGAACGCAACGGCAGATCTTTCATCTCGCTCTTTCCCATCCCTATATGACTAGGAACAGCTGCTATCAGTGCCTGAAAATATGGATGTTTCGGATTGTCGATGGCTTCCCGAATATTATTCATCTCCACAATCTTACCCAAATACATTACCGCCAGCCTACCATCCTTCGCAACATAGCGGGCCGTTGCCAAGTCGTGGGTAATATATACAAAAGATATATGGTATTTCTGATTCATCCGCGTCATCAGATCGATCAGTGCTATCCTAAGCGACACATCCACCATGGAAACAGGCTCATCCGCCACAATTACTCTGGGTTTTACCGACAACGCCCTTGCCAGCAGAATACGCTGCCTCTGCCCGCCACTCAATTGGTGAGGATACTTATATAAAAACTGTTCCGGAGGCGTCAATCCCACTTCCGTAAAATATTCGTTCAAAATTACTTCAGCGTCCTTTTTATTCTTTGCAATCTTATTGTGCAGGAGCGGAAGGGAAAGGGATTGGAAAATCGTCCTGTTCGGATTCAAAGCCGCAAAGGAATCCTGATGAACCATTTGTACACCCAAACGGTAGTTCATGAACTCTTTTTTGTCCAAGGCATAAATATCCTTGCCCTTATAACAGATCGTTCCTGTTGTAGGCTTATGAATGCCTACCATCGCCTTTCCGAGTGTCGTCTTTCCGCATCCGCTCTCGCCTACCAGTGCCAGGATCTCACCCTCTTCAATCGAAAGGTTAATATCCTGCAGGATTTTAACCTTTTCACCCTTTTTTGTCCTGCTATCGAAAGAGATCCCCATATTATTTACAGTTAAAATATCCATCTCAATCTCCTCCTTTTTCCAAATGACGTTCTGCCCAAGTATAACATCTTGTATACTTGCCATCACCTGTCCTGTACATCTTCCTGGTCTTTTCGTAATCCGCTGCACATTTCCCTTCCTTATAAACAGGACATCTTTCCTTAAACTTGCAGTATTCAAAATTTTTTGTCAGGTCTGGAGGTGTCCCGTGGATTGCCTTTCTTTGGGTTACGTCATCATGCAATGTAGGAATGGCATCTACCAATCCTTTTGTATATGGGTGTGAAGGATTGCCCAATACATCCTCTGTCCTCCCATACTCCACGATTTCACCACCATACATAACTGCTATCCTGTCAGCAATATTTGACACCACTGCGATATCATGTGTCAAAAATACCATCGTAATCTTGAAACCTTTCTGAATGTTAGATAAGAGCTGCAGAATATAATACTGAGTGACAACATCCAGCGCTGTAGTCGGTTCATCCAAAATAATTACTTTAGGATCGAGTACAAGGCTGAGCGCAATTAACACTCTCTGCTTCATACCGCCACTCAGATGATGCGGATAATACTCCATGACGGCTGTATCAAGCCGCACGTATCCCAGAACCTTTTTGATTTTCTCATCCATATCCTCCTGTTTCGCATCCGGTTCATGGGTAAGAATCGTCTCGTAAAAGTGATCCTTTATCTTCAACACAGGATTCAGGGCATTCTGCGCCGCCTGAAACACGGTGGAGATTTCCTTCCATCGAAATTCCGTCTCCTGTTGCGGTTTCATCTTCAAAATATCCACCTTGGCATGCTGATAATCCGAATAATAAGTGACTGATCCCGAAGATACTTTTCCCGGTACGTTGACCATATTCAGGATTCCCGAACACAGTGTTGATTTCCCACTTCCACTCTCACCAATAATTGCAATTGTCTCGTTCCTATAAATGTCAAAGGACGTGTGATCACATGCCCGGAGCACACCCCGCTCCACCTTAAAATCGATAGACAGATCCTTCACTTCTATAATTACATTATCTCTGATATTTTCCATTGATTCTCCCCCTATCTGCGCAGTCTCGGATTCATAGCCTCATCCAGTCCCATAGCAAACAAATAACACCCTAACTGGAACAGCAGAATCCCCATGATCGGGGTCATGAAATTTACAATCGGCTGAAGTCCACCATACAATAGCGAAGTCTGTGCAATCGCCATCTGTAACATCATCCCCCAATGTGTTCCATTGATCGGCACAAGACCCAGAACCATCAGATTTACGGAAGAAACAATCGCTCCCCTCATAATGGAAATAAAATTGATCGCTACAAAAGAAACGATATTGGGCAACACGTCTTTCGTGATAATATCAATATTGGAAATTCCCATGATTCTGCTTGCCTCGATAAAATCTTTATCCTTTAGGGTCAGGACTTGCGTACGGATTGCTTTTGCCAGTGCTGCCCATGACCATATTCCAAGTACAAATCCAAATAAAATATTGTTGCTCACGTTGATGACCATAGACAATACCATGATAACTGGAAACTGAGGCATTGTCAGAACGATATCCGTAATCATCATTAGTACAGTATCAACTTTTCCACCAAGCAGCCCCGAAGTAATGCCCACACCGCACGCAATGACTACCGCAAAAATACCTGCATACAAAGCAACCATGAGTACTGTCCTGGTTCCTTTTATGAACATGGAAAAAATATCCCTTCCTGCATAGTCTGTCCCCAGCCAGTGTTCCGCCGACGGTGCCTTTAGCCGAATACCGAAATCACTCTTTGGTTCTGCTACCAGTATTGGTCCAAATATCGCAATCAAAATGAATATTGACACGATAATCAGTCCCACTCTGGACATTTTGTTTCTCCAAATGATTTTGAAAAAATCTTTCAGTCCCTCCAAAAATGTTCCTTTTTTCTCAATCCCTTGCTCTTTTACCAGTTCGTTTTTCAATGCCATCACCTCTATTTCTCTCTCAATCTGGGATTTAACCGCTTATTCAACGCATCTGCAGCCAAACCTGAAATCAGCACCATAATAATAATCATCATAAACATTCCCTGCATCAGCGGATAGTCTCTCCTGCTTATGGCCGAATTCAGGTAATACCCAACACCTGGATAAACAAACAGATTTTCAATTACCGGCGAACCTCCAAACATTAGCCCAAAAGAAATAGCAAGGCTAGTAATCTGAGGCAACATCGCATTCCTGCCAAGGTATGTAAACAAAATCCTGTTCCTGGACAATCCCCTTGCTCTTGCATAATTCATATAATCCTCACCCAAAAGCCCCACGCAGATGGCTTTCATTCCCATTACCCAAGAAGCTACAGTCGTAAGAAAGTAGCACAATACAGGCAGGCAGGCATGATAGAGCACATCTAAAATAAAAGCAATGTTCCATCCCGGAATGGATTCGGATTCATAGGCACCCCTTGCGGGAAAAAGACCAAGGCGGAGGGAAAGGCCTGCTGCCCGCAGAGACGCACCGA
>CAMWXA010000147.1 GCA_947178035.1 uncultured Lachnospiraceae bacterium
TTCCAAATAATCCCATGTTTGTTATCCTCCGTTCTTTTGCGCTTGGTTATTGTTTTTCTCAAATGCAGGTCATCCTTATGAAAGCCGTCCAGGATTTCCCAGTTGCCTATTTATCCTGTAAATATTCTGACAAAGGAAGGTATTCATAAGTAATTTTATGGGTAAGATCAGTCTTCTCACGCAGTCCTCCCATTTCATCATACTTATAGGCCGTATGTTGTATTGTGCCGCCGCTGGGAGCCATTTCTTTTTCCTCTATAATATGTCCCTGGTCGTCATATGTATACTGCCACGCTGTCTCTGTCATCCGCTCATCCAGGGTTCCGTCAGGCTTGTAGATCTCCCATAAAGTCAGCCTTCCGTTCTCGTCATAATAAAATAGTTTCCAGCTTTCTATGATTTCGTCATCATTCCAAACAGTTAACTTGACCATATTACCATCTGCATCATATTCATAAGTTTCCGTAAGGTCATATCCGGCCTGCTCCGAGTCCTGGCCGGATTTTCTGATCAGATAACCTTCGGCATTATATTCATAGGATACCTCCATGCCTGGAGTAAAACTTCCGTCTTTGATTGTCGTTTTACGGACCAATCTGTTCTGGTCATCATATTCTTCCTGATATTCCCAGATAGCACTATCCTCCGGTATACCATCTGCCACCATTTTGTAATTTCTGACTGTTATCCGTCCTCCATTATCTGGATATTCGTTTATATATTCATAAACGTATTCCAATACCGGACCGTCACCGCGGTCATAAAATTTCTGAATCTGGGTCAGATCGCCATATTCATTATAATCATATAGCATAAGCGGCATGTTATCATTATGCACTTCCTGAACCAGTACATATGGATCCAGAGCGTCTGCTACGGAAGATTTAGCGATATTTTCTTCTTCGGATTCTTCCCTGTCCTTTTTGGAATTTGACATGATTTCTGCCAATGTATCACCGGAAGCGTCCTCCGGACCATATCCGCAGGCAGTTATCCCCAGACAAATAAAAATAAGCAATGCTGCTGTCTTTTTTACTTTCATAGTATCATTCTCCTATTCTGCATCTGATAATAATTTGTTACAGTTCAGCTCAGGACTTTGCACTGCGCTGCAAAGTCCGTGAGAAAGCATAGTGCTTGATGCTTGTAACAGGAAGCCGAAGGCTGAACTGTTACAATAATTTTATGTATTTCTAAAGAACACTTGACAAGCTATTCAAAATATGCGGTCGAATTTATTGACCAAGTACATGTTCCCTTTGCTGCATCAGATATCTTTCAATAGTCCACTGCATTAAATTAAAGGTGGCTTTTTTATCCTCCGTTCTTTTGGGTTTGTTTATTGTTTTTTCTCAAAATCCGACAGCTTCTGTTCCCGTCGGATTCTTCCGGTAAGGTATTCGCCAGCAGATTCCTTACCAAGAGCCAGAGCCTCGTCGTCCGTATAAGGCCCATGACCGGAAAGGGCATTCAAAATCCGCTCTTCGCCATCCAGCTTTTGCTCGTATTCTGCCCGCGCTGCCCGTGCTCCGGCATTCCTCAGATCTTGTGCTTCCCTGGCTTTGCGGGTGGCGGTAATGGCTCCGGGGCGGAAAAAATCTATAGCGCTGTAAAGGATAAAGATATAGGAATAAAATTGGAAAAAGCCTTCTATGACCAGCAGCGGAAGATATATGATGAACGAGCGGACTGTCTGCAGCGGACGTTCCAGTACCACAAAGATAAAAGCGACAACGCCCACATTGGCTAACTGGGCCAGAATACGCAAGACGCCTGGGAAATTTCTTGCTACAATTCCTTCCAGCAGAATGCATTTTGCCAAACTGAGAAGAAAGGCTATAAGGTAAAGCTTACTCAGCCATTGCCACTGGGAAAAGGGGATGGGACTTAACGTGGCAAAGCGATTATCTCCCGGCATACCGTTAAAGGTATAGAGAACCAGTGCGGGCACCAAAAGGCAGAAGCCAATCATGAGCTTCTGGAGACCAGGTGAGAACAGCGCTATTTCTAAAATCCCCTTTGCTTCAGCCCTACGGAACCTGGCTGCCAGAAGGTTTAGTACTATTACGGCAAAAAGAGCAAAAACATAGCCGGCATTTTGTGCCGGAGTATTTTCCTTAACCCATCGGGAGATTGTTTCGGTGTGGGAGATAAAGATTCCAGCTATAAAAAAGATCAGGTCGACGATACATCCGATCTGGGACAGACGGTCAAAAACCTCTATGGGATCGAACAGGCGATCAAGGGCGTCTCCATTACGATATGTATTGATCGTCACATAAACGAACACGAATACACAGCCCAGAACTCCGACTATAAACATGTTTTCCGGTATTCCGGCAATTCCGCCGATCCCACCAGAGTCCCCCAAAAATGCTAAAATCACAAGAATTACAGGAAACATCCACGAAAGAATAAACAGCATAGTACAAAAACTCCTCTCCTATGAAATACGATAAGAAAATGCGATAAGAAATACGATAATACTTTTCTACTGTAATCAGATGATTCATCATAACATTGCCTCAAAGCGCGGGCAATAAGGTAAAGATTAACATTTTCGGAAACCGGTGCTGCAGCATCCTATGGGCTCTTTGTCATTCGGTTAATATTTACTTGGTTGCAAATAAAGTTTAACCGGATATAATAGGAATAGAAAATTGGACAACAGTGAGGAGAAGCATAAATGGAATATACGGAAGAAAATCGGGAACAGGAAATCAAAAAGCTTCTGAAGGAGGACCCACAGGCGGCGATTGTCCTGATGGTGGAGCATTACACGAGCCTGATTTGGGTCGTATGCGGACGCTATCTGGCGAATCCGGAGGATATAAAGGAATGCGTTAATGATACCTTTGCGACCTTTTACTGGCAGAGAGAGAATTTCGATGAATCCAAAGGGAATCTGGTATCTTTCCTATGCGGAATTGCCCGGCACCATGCCATCAGCCACTATCGGAAAAATAAGCGCTACGAAGAGGGACGGCGTTATGGAAACGCAAAGGGCGACGGAAGAAAAGGGGAAGACAGCCAAATAGAGGGGGAGGAAGCCGGCTGCCTGGATTCGAAGCTGGAAGGAACAGACGACAGACTGGATCTGGAGCAGGCTCTGGATACCTTGAAGGCGGAAGATGCAGAAATTATACGCATGAAATATTATGGGGGTATGACAGTCCAGGAAATTGCAGATTCCTTAAATCTGCCCTATGAAACTGTTAAAAAACGGCATCAGAGAAGTCTGGGGAAGCTGCGGGGCTGGATGCTGGCAACGCTGATTCTGCTTTTGGTTGCTGCGCTGGTTGCATGTGCGTATGTGGCGCTGCAGCACTTTGGAATTATTCCCGGGTACGGAATCAACCGGAGTGATGAAATGTCTTTTTATGTAATTGCGGAAATGCCAGAACGGGAAAACGAACTAATGTTTGCAAGACTAGAGAGCGGCGTCCTGTCGGAGGAATCCTTTGTCCTAAGTCTGTACGTGGAGCATCGTGGGCGGAATGATCCGACAGTGCCGGATTTTGAGGGAATAGAGCTGATACTGGAAGACGGAATGGTTTATTCCGGGACAATTCATGAATCCGTATCCCCAGCGGATCTGGATCATCGGGATGAAAACCGGGAGCGGTTGGAGCTGACTCTGGAACCGCTAAAGGAATTGCCCAAGGACAAAGAAACCATATCTATGATACTGCGTATTTCCGGCTTAGAGCTGCCGGTTATCTTTGAGAAAGCCAAGGAAGAAAAACTGGAAGAGTACAGCTATGCCCTGGGCTCTCAGGGAGGCGTACTGGCTATTCCGAAGCTGGAGAACGGGCGGCTGTATGTGGATATTTACCCCTTAAGCTGCGGCATCTATACTACGGAACCCGGATTGATCCGCAGTGTATTTGAAACGGCAGGCGGCCCCAAGGAGGAAGTGACTGTGACAGGAGAGGACGGAATCGTTCGAACAGGAGAATGTTTGCGTTACAGACCCTTTAGTACCGATGCTTTTTTCCGTTGGGATTTCGGACCGGCTGAGCCGGGAACGTATCAACTGGATATCCCTTATGTATATCAATCGGCGGAAACCGGAGGTGCCAGTTTTTCCGTATCAGATGTGGAACCAGGTATTGGACAGCGCATTCAGGTGCCGGGAAGTTGTCTAACCGTTACCGCATATTCAAAGGAACAGCCTGAGGGTACGGATTATCAGACTGCTGGCGACCAGGAAGTCAGGGAATTAAGGCGTTTTCTCAGTTATGATGTAGAGACGGAAGAACCAGACCGGATTCTGGTTTGGGCAGGACTGGAATTTGAGATGGAAAGAAAGGATGATGAGAAGTTCTATTTTTCTAGTTCTACTGGTCTTTGGAAGCAGGAGGAGAATTATACGACTCTTGTCGGGCATACGGTGCAGCTGCTGGAGGACTATGATGAGACAGATCCCGTGATAATCTGGCTTGAGGAAGGGAAATCCTTTGTAATGTATCGATGGAATCATGCATTTTCGATCCCCATCCAGGTAGAAGAGGAATAAGAAATCCGAAAAAGAAAAGCAGGTAATATAATGTCCCCTTTTGTACCTGCTGCTGCGAATCAATGATAAGGAACGGCAAATTGCCGTTTTGACCGCAGAGAGAAGCAGGTAGGAGGGGACAGGATGGATATCTCGAAGGAAATGGAACAGCTGTTGACCGCAAGCTTAAAAAATCAGGGTCCTGAACGGCCGGAGCTGTTGTGGTTACAGGAGCAATTCCGGCAGTTTATGGCCGGTGAAGGATTGGGCAGCAAAAAGGAGGCGGACAGGTGTCTGTATCAGCGGATGTATGGAAAAGTGCCCCGGAAGGATTCGGAATTTTTAAAAATCCGATACTGGCGGACGGGCCGCCATGTTCCATCCAGTTATGAAGAATGCCTGACATTTGGGCGGGCCCTTTGTCTGGAAGAAGAACAGCTGCGCTTTTTGATGCAGGGCTATTATGACAGCTGTGACCGGATATTTCGGAAAGAGCCGGATATAAGACAAGAGCTTTACTGGAAACGCCGGACGCAGCTGGATCAACTGGTGGAAGAGTACCTCTGCCGGGTTCCCCATAAACGCATGAAGCAGATGAAGATTCCGAGGGAGCAGCTGTGCCATTCGATTCGTCACCTTTATTATACGGATGCGCTGCGTTATGTGAGCCGGGAATACACCCGGCAGAAATATACCCTGGAGCGGCACATTACCAGTATTAATTATGATTCAGAATTAAGCAGGAACCTGAAGCTTCTGGGAGTGATACCCAGAAAGACGATGATTCGCCATTTGATTATACTGGGAATGCCGAATCTAAGCCTTGAATTTATCAATGAAATGCTTAGAAATCTGGGGTATCTGCCCCTGCAGCCGGAGCATACCTTAAGAACAGGGGAACGCCTGGATCTGTTGTTGATCCAGCTGCTTTTGCGCTATGAAGCAGTCCGCAGGGAGCGGGGAGTAAAAGAAGGGAATCAGTGGATGCAGAAGGGACTGCGGACACTGGATGAGCTTTTGGAACAGAAGGGACTGAAGCATCAGCGTTTTATGTTTTTTAAGGCGTTGGAATAAATTTTGAAGCAGGAGTGCTTCAATGACCAAGAATTCTTGTTCCGGACTTGACGAGTCCACCTCCAATCCACGAACCGAGCGTGTTTAAAACCAAATCATCCAATTCGGAAAATCCCGTTCCAAACACATATTGCAACGTTTCAATCAAGAGGGAAAACAGAAAACCATAAAAAGCCGTGTGCAGAACTTTTTTCTGTTTTCCCATATACTGCAGATACATACCAAAGGGAACAAACCAGATAATATTTCCGACAAACAGATACGTAAACGCAAACCAGTCCCTTCGCCTGATCAGGTCAAGATACCCGTCAAAAAGCGTCAGAACCATCCTGCCATTCTGACACAGATTCTGCAATGTAAAAGTGGATCGGAACACGGTGATCCGCAGCACAACTGCAAGATATAACAGAAACAGAATCGTAACGAAAATAGTAACAACCATTCTGCGGCGTTTTTTCATCTTCTTTACCCCACAATCGATTTCATACCTGATTGTATGTTATTCATATGTCCGCGGTCTGCACGCCAGTATCACTGCAACCAGCGCTCCCAGTACCACAACTGCCACAACGGCTGTCATCAATGGCAGAACGGAACTTCCCTGATACGAAACGGAATTGATATCAAATATCTCAACATTTACATCCGCAAGCTTCACTTCTGTCTGGCCATCCACCGCCGCCACCGCTGCGACACTGCCGCCGAGCGACTCTACCAGGTCTTTGTCCGCCTGCAGCTGGTCCATCAGTACCGTTCCGTCAGGCAGCCGGAAACTGATGCGCGACAGTTCGATATTTGCGGTATCCGACACCGTATTCCACCAGGAACCATAGCCAAAATATAACGCCTCCGCACCTGACAGCCATGTCAGAACATTGCTGAAATCAGAGGTTGATGTAAAATCCCCGTCTCCTGCCTCCGGATTGTCCAAAATCGTCTGGTCGTAACAGAGCACGTCGTCCGAATAGACCGCGAATCCATCCGGCAAAAGCTCAATGCGGATCAGCGCGCCATTCTTGATGTAATCCGTGACAATATTATAATTAAACAAATTTGCATCAAAGAAACCACCAAAATCAGCACTGTTAAATCCCAGATAAGAACCCGGCGTAAAATAGAGCTTTCCATCATATTCTCCAGAACCGTTTATCGCAAATATCGTGCCCAGCACATGCACATCCCATGTGGGATTGGCATAAAATTCGATAACCGCCCCTTTTGAAGTATCCTGACCTCTAAAGGGATTTTCATAAGCGTAGACAGGTGTGCGGTCGCCCGTTGTCTCTGCGTGCAGAGAGAGGTCGATCACATCGACGTTGACCATATTTCCCTTGGGAATTACAATCTCCTGTACCTCTCCATCAGAAGTCTCTCCATCAGAAGTCTCACCATCAGCTGCCTCACCATCTGTCTGCCCACTGTCAGCCGCGTCATCGGAACGCTCCCTGTCCGCATCTGCCGCCTGCTCCACATTTTCCGTCTCCGTTGCAAATACAGGCATCACACTGATTCCTGCAAGCACCCCGGCAAGGAGCATTGCCATAATCTTCTTCCTCATTCTCTATTCCTCCATTGATACCAAACCTTCACAATTATGTACACACCAGAAACTGTACACAGCTCCTTATAGTTTCACAAATGCTTCTGAGCTCTGTTTCAGCTTGCCCACGACTCTGACACTGGACTCCATATGATCCTGCACCTGCCTCATCTCATCCACCAGACGCGATGTGCTGTCTGCCGAGTCGCTGATTCCCCTGCTGCACTCTGCGACAGAACCTTCAATGTGTCCCATCTGGTCTACCAGACGTTCAATATGGCTGCGCAGCTCCTCCATCTCACCGATACAGTTATTCATTGCGGTGCTGACTTCCTCCGCATCCTCCCTGTACTGCTGTCCTGATGACGCGTATGTATCGTAATCCGGCAGAATCGTCTTTGAAATGTACTCGATCATCTCATTGGCATTGTCACTCAGCGCATTGACCGCACTGATCACGAAACCGTTGATATTCTGGATATTATTGGCAGTCTCGCGGCTCGAATCGGCTAGCTGGCGAATCTCATCCGCGACAACGGCAAAGCCTTTTCCCACTTCACCGGCACGCGCCGCTTCTATGGAGGCGTTCAGTGCGAGAAGATTTGTTTTGCTTGATATATTTAAAATCTCATTTGTAAGCTCATCTACTTTCGCTACACTCTTGCTGTTCTCGATCGCCTGATTCAGACGCTCTAAAATTTTGCCGACGACCTCGTTGGTGCCGCTCTTGTTTGTCTCAGCAGCCCTTTCCATCGCTTCGGCACGCACTTTCATTTCCTTGGTGTAATCATAGATGGTATGTGTGACATCTGACACGGTTCCTGCCGCTTCGCCGGCGCGGACTGTACTCTCGTTGATATCATGAATTGTCGCAGAGATGGAATCCATTGTCGCCACGGCCTGCTCCATCGCCGCCGATATCTCGCCCGAATCCTTGTTTACCTCTGTCACACTGTTGTTGACTTGTTGAAACGCCGCATCCAAATCATCTGACGACGACACAATCTCACCAATAATCCTTTGCAGCGTGACGATAAACAGGTTGACGCCTCTGACAAGCTTTCCGACTTCATCTGCAGTGCGTATCTCGACGCGCTCCGTCAGATCACCGTTATTACTGTTAATCTTCTGTGTGATCTCGCCGATTTTTTTCTCATAGGAAATCGTCGGCTGGATAATCGCCTTCACCGCAATGATGACGCTCGCCACAAACAGCACTGCCATGATAATCAACATTCCATATGCAATAATTACTGCATTTTCATAGATATTGTCCTGTTTTCCCTTCGCGAGTCCAATCTCCGTCTGCTCCTCGCTGATCATCGTCTGTATCTTTTCGTGCAGCTGCGTAAATATCTCCAGAAGGATACCGTTTACTTTCGCTGTCACCTCCCGCGAGTTGTTCATCGCACTGAGGCTGAAGGTCTCGTTATAGTTCAGCATATAGGCGTCATAAATGTCCATCATTTCCTGATAGGCCGCCTCGTCGTCGGTCAGCTCCTGAAATGCGTCCAGATACGCTTTCAGCGTTGCCGCCGACACACTCATCTGTTCCTCAATGCGCTGTTTGTCCTCCTTCGTATCCATAACGCTGTGCGTCAGCAGGAGCTGCTGCATCTGCTGTATATTGGAAGAAATCGCGTCCAGCGTGATAATTACCGGCACCCTCCGGGCTGCAATCTCATTGCCTGCTGCCCCGAGGTTTTTCAGGGAAATCAATCCCAGGAAGGAAGAGCTAATCCCGACCAATGCTATCAAAAACAGTGGTACAATCACCTTTGTCTTTAAACTTTTCATCCTTTATTCCTTTCTGCTTTTTTCTCAAAACCAATAGTTAGTTTTATTTTAGCAGAGTTTTGTGCAAGTTTCCACAAATATCTGAACTAATTTTGAGAAATACTTATATGTTTTATATATTGAAGTATCCAGTGTTTATAAACAAATAGTCATATTCCACAATTTAAGCTTATTTTGCATGGAAATATATACTGCATGAAACAATCTATCCGCCGCGACGGCAGACAAGGTACAGACAAGAGCAGAGAGCAGACCATTTTCACCGGTGGTCTGCCCTCTGCTCTTGTTTATACCCTGTTAAGTTTTTACTGCTTTTTAACACATAGGACACGACATAGCGCTCATCAACTGTTTCCATAAAAATATTAAAGTTGTCGTCCATAAGTCCCACAGCTATTCCTTTTTCTTTGCTACGGGTATCCACACCTCATATTGTGCATTCTGCGGGTCCGGATTTAAGTAAACCTCAATATCGGGGGCATTGGCATATTCATATCCGGAGGCCGGAAGCCACTCCGCTATAATCCGCTGCTCCAGTTCCTGTATGGACTGGTTTGTACCTGTTCCGGAAAAGATTGCCCAGGTGGACGCAGGAACGGTGTATTCTTCAAACCCGTCACCTGTTTTTGTACTGGAAACGGCAATAAAATATTTCCATTGCTCTTCATCATTGCAGGCACTCACGCCCAAAAGTCC
>CAMWXA010000148.1 GCA_947178035.1 uncultured Lachnospiraceae bacterium
CCTCCAACGCGACACAGCCAGAAAATACCTCCGCTTCCAAACGCGTGATGCCGGGCGGCATCCACACGCTCCGAAGTGCCTTACACCCCTTAAATGCCGCTGCGCCGACCGACTGCACCTGCGTAGGCAGATGCACCTCTGTAATTTTCGTGTTCCCATAAAAGGCCCCGCCTGCCACAATCCGCACACACGCGGGAATCCACACTTCCCCTTCCAGCTGCTGCCCGTCCCACAATATGGCGTCCGCACACACTTCCCCCACATGGGACTGCCCGCCTGCAAGGACAGCATTTCTCTCATCTGAGTCACCTGACACATGCTGTCTCCACTGCTCCAAAAAGGCGGTTCCTTCCAGCGCGTGCCTCCCCACAGATTCCAGGGTTTCCGGCAGCACAACACGCGCCAGCGCAGCACAGCCGTATGCAAACCTGTCCGGGATATGGCTCACGCCCTCCTCGAGCACCAACGACTTTAACCTGGCACAGCCCCCAAACACGTCTGCATCATAACGTTTTCCCGTCTCATTTCCGCCGGATATCCACACCCTCTGCAGATTACTCTTTGCAAAAGCCAGGCTCTCCACCACTTCCGCCCCTGCCGGAATCCGCACTTCCCGCAGGCCGCAGCGGTAAAACGCCATCTTACCGATGAATGCAAGGCTCTCCGGCAGCTGCATTTTTTTCAATCCGGAGCAGCCATAAAAAGCGCTCTCCCCGATTCTCTGCATCCCCTCCGGCAGATTAATCTCCTGCAGCGCGCGGCAATGACGAAATGTCCTGTCCTCCAAAACCTCAATCTGCTCAGGAATATCCATCCGCAGCAGCTTCACACAGTCCTCAAACGCCCCCGCGCCAATCCTGCAAAGCCCTCCCGGCAGCGCGATGGTCTGCAGCAAAAGACAGCCGCGGAAAGCCTCTGCGCCAATCTCCCGCAGGCTTTCGGGCAGAATCACCCTGTCTATGGTCTCAATCCCCGCAAAGGCCTCCTCGGCAATCCGCGTAATGCCCTCTGGAATGACGACTCTGGACTCCGCTCCCAGGTACTGTAACAAAATCGTTCCGCTGACCCGGAAATTTCCCAACACCTGTCTGTGCACCGCGCGAACCAGTTCCGGAACCGCGGACGCCGCCAATGCCCCCTCTCGAACTGCATTCGTATCCTCAGCCGGGAAGGTGTATTCTTTCTCTGTATCAGCATGTTTCATCTCCCTGTCAGAAAGCCCCGTATCTGTCCTGTATATGTTATTCAGCCCATAAAATGTATACGCTGCCCCGTCACACGTCCGGACCAACTTGAGGGAAGTGCAGTTTCGAAAAGCATCCTCGTCAATCTGAATCTCACTTCCGCCAAACGTCACCTGCTCCAACCCGATACAGTTGCGGAAAGCGCGGCTCTCGATGCGCTTTAACGATTTCGGAAGCGTGATGTCCACAATCCCCCGCATGTCATAAAAGCTGCTCTTTGCAAGGACTTCTATCCCTTCCGGCACCTCGATATGCTTAATATTTACCCGAAATCGCACAAGAGTTCTTCCATCCAGCTCCATCATGCGCTCGAGGATATCCCGCACAACCAGTTCGACCAGAGGAGGCACTTTGAACGCACCTGCCACCACATCCACTACATTGGGAATACAAAAAGTTTCCACATTCCCATCACCAGACTTTACACAGGCAATTTCCCTGACGCGCCCACACCCTGTAAAGACATCGCAGATACAGTGCACATCCAGCTCCTGCGATATCACCAGCCTTTCCAGCGATATCTCATTTGCAAGCGCCTCCATGCCCATCTTCTTCACACCCGGCAGCTGCGCCTCCCGCATACTGTCGCAGTACAAAAAGGCACACTCCCCCAGCTCCTCCACAGAAGGCGGCAAAATAACCCGCTTCAGCGCGTGGCAGCGATGAAACGCATAGCGGCCAATATACGATACCCCCTCTGGGATTACAATCTCCTCCAGCTTTCGGCAGCCCTTAAACGCATCCCCCATAATGCAGTTAAGCCCGCGTGGCAGCACCACTTTTTTCAGAGAGACACAGCCCTTAAACGCGCCCTCTCCGACCGTGTAGATTCCCTCTGGAACCTGCAGCACTTCCTCCCGCCCTGTATAACGAATCAATACCCCATTTTCGATCTGATAATATTCCACCTTGCATCCCCTCACACTGGATTGTCCGCAAAGATCAGCGCGATCACTTCCCGCAGTTCCTCCAGACTTCCGCTCCCAAACAACCTTTCCTTGTACCGTTTCGTCCCTTTTCGCTTTTTCATCATATAAGAAGCAAGCTTCTTGATATAGCTTAATGTAAATGTCTCCTCATAATACCGCGCCGTCAGCTCCATCTGTTCCGTCAAAATCTGAAATGCTGTCCTGCCGCAGTTCTTGCCGGTCAGCTCGCTGAATATGAAAGGATTCTCCAGTCCATACCGCGCGACCATAATCCCGTCCGCACCTGTGCGCTCCATCATTTTTGCGGCGTCCTCCACCGAGAAAATCCCGCCGTTTGCGATGACCGGAATCGACACTGCCGCCTTTGCGTGCGCAATCTCTTCCCAATGCGGCTCTCCCTCATACATCATGCTGCGGCTCCTGCCGTGAATGGTAATCATATCCGCCCCCGCGTCCTCACACATTCGCGCAAACTCCGCGGTAAACAGCTCATCCTCCCGGATACCGGCACGGCACTTCACCGTCACAACCTTCCCGCTCCGCCTGCAGCCCCGTATGATCGCCGCCGCTCTCTTGAAATCCTGCATCAGCGCACTTCCCTCACCGCTCTTGAACACATTGGGCACCGGGCATCCCATATTGATGTCAATGATATCAAAATCCTTCAAAAGCACACTTTTTGCCATGCGCTCCATCACAGCCGGATTGCCGCCGAGAAGCTGCACTGCCCTGACTGGCTCATCCTCCGTCGTCAGCAGGAGGCGGTTTGTCGCCCTGTCCTCGTATTTCAGCGCATTGGCACTGCACATCTCCGTAAAGCACAAGCCCGCTCCAAGCTCATATGCCAGCATCCGAAACGGGTAACAGGTGTACCCCGCAAGCGGTGCCATCAACACATTTGACGGCAGCAGCAGACCGCCCACGCGGATTGGTCTGATATCCCCATACTGCAGCATCTGCATAGGAGTTCTCCCCCCTTATTTTTTATTTCTCAACAGTTCCTTAATATTATACATCCTCTTTTATTCTTTGTAAAACATATCTCTTCTAAAGATTAGTTTATTCAACTCTCACAAAAATGAAATAACTATTTGACAAAATAAAATAGAGTGGTATTATAGTATAGTAACTGTTCAATAAAAGGAGAAGGAGAAGTTATTATTATGAAAAAGAAATTTTTGGCACTTATTTTGACTGGAGTACTGGCAATGTCAGCTACTGCATGCGGAGACAGCAGCAAGGATGCAAATACATCCGTGAATACAGTGAACACAGATTCGCGGACAGAGACACAGGACGACGCTGCTCTTCCTACAGAGCAGGCAGCCACGGAAGCACAGCCTGACGTAGATCCCCTGGAAGAGGCCATGAAAAACATGGAAGCTGTAACCAGCATGGAAGCACAGATGATCATGGACATGGATATGACCATAAGCGCTGACGGGCAGGAGCAGTCCATAGAGACCTCTACAATCATGGATATGGTTTATTTTAATGATCCGCTGAAGATTAAGATGGATATGACAATTGATATGGGCGACCAGGGAAGCATGAACATGCAGGTCTATGCGGAGCCTTCTGAGAGCGGCACGTACAACATGTACATGTTTGACGGACAGAGCTGGTCAACAAGTGAATCTGCCGCATCAGGTCTGACAGATTATGATGCACGCAGCAATATGATGGGTTACATTGGTGATGCCTCCCAGTACACACAGGAGGGAACAGAACAGGTAAACGGAGCCAATGCATATAAGTATTCCTATGTCCTGACAGAAGAAGAAATGAAAGAGCAGATGATGGATTCCGGTGCCCTTGATTCCGTTAGTTCCCTCGGACTGGATGTCAGCCAGGTAGACAGCATGCTCGACAACTTAGGAGAAGTGACTACATATGTTTGGATTGATGCGGAATCTCTATATCCGGTGAAGTATGAGATGGATATGACGACAGTTATGGATAACCTGATGACAAATATGGTTGAAGCAATGGGTGAACAGGCGGAAGGCGTCAGCATGCATTTTCCAGAGATGAAAGTCGTAATGACATGCTCTAATTTTAACAATGCTACAGATTTCACCGTTCCCGATGAAGCAAAGAACTAACATTCACTGATACGATGCGATCAAAATATGGGCGGCATACTTTTGTATGCCGCCCATATTTTGATATAAGTTAAGATTTATCCAAGCTTCCATCCCACACTGCTTCCTGTCTCGTTCTTGGTGACAACCAGCTGGCTGTCAATCTCCTGTTTGAGCTCCGTCACATGAGAAATAATGCCAATCATCCGGTCGCCGCCCGCCATTTCCTTTAAAATACGCACTGCCTGGCTTCTGGAATGCTCGTCGAGCGATCCAAATCCTTCGTCGATAAACATCATGTCGAGGTTGACGGCTCCGCTGCCCTCCTTGATCTGGTCCGCCATGCCAAGCGCGAGGGAGAGCGCCGCCATGAAGGACTCACCACCGGAAAGGGTCCTGACCTCACGCTTCCTGCCCGTCACAAGAGAATATACCATCAGGTCCAGTCCCTCATTCTTGACCTTGCTGGCTTCGTCCGTGTCCTTGATCATAAGCTGGAACTGTCCCGCTGTCATCTTTGCAAAACGCCTGTTTGCCGCTGTCAGAATCTTTTGAAGGTAATACCGCTGCACAAAAGTTTCCAAATCCATCTTGTTCTGTTTATTGACATTTCCCGAAATCATTCTGTACAGGCTGTCTAGCTTTGTGTGTTCGCTGATTGTCCGCTCGCGCTGCCGCATCTGCGACTGGAGCGCGGTGATCACTTTCTCGTTTGTTAAGGAAATTCTCGTCCGCTCATTGATTGCGCTGTTTACTTTTTCATACTGTTCACTTAAAATACGGATATTCTGCTGTATCCCCTCCATATCCGGCTTTTTGTTATCCTTGATAATTCCCTCCGCGGTCGCCTTTTTCGCCTTTGCCTCCTGCGCTTTTTCGTGATACTCCCTGAGCTGCCTCTGCCACTCAGAAAGCGTCTCGCGCGCATAAAGTTCTGTCATGCGCTGCCACTCTTCTGCACATTCTGCACTCTTTTGCTGCAAAAGCACTTCATACGCGGATTTTTGCTGTTCGGCGCGCGCTTCTCTTGACGGGATTGTATTCTTGTAATCCTCAATCAAAGACAGCGCCTTTTCCTTCTCGCTGTGTGCTTTCCTGTTTGCTTTGTCCTTGCTCTCGTACTCCTTTTTTATGGCTGCAAAATCGTCCTCCGCCTGTTTTTTCGCAGAATCTGCATCGTCCCTCGCAGCAAATCCGGTGTTGTTTGCAAGCTCTGTCAGGGCGGACTCCAATCCCGATAAATCTTGTTTCAGTTCTGTTATCTGCGCATTTATCTCATCCAGTCTGCCTTGCAGTTTTTCCATGATCTCGACGCATTGTTCCTGTTCTTTTTTTTGCGCTTCAAGATACTCCATTCTTTCCCTGCAGTTCTGAGCTGTCTTTTTGACCTCACTGCGATAGGCCTCAAACGTCCTCCGAATAACGTCCGTGCCGCTTTTCTGTATCCCGAGCTCTTCGCATACTTTCCCACATCCGGATGCATACTGGCTGCTCTTGTTTTCCAGTGTTGTCCTCAGCTCATTTGCCTCGAGGGACTTCTTCTGCTGCCGCTGGTTCCAGTCCTCGCTCGCCTTGCGGGCCGCCTCCACATCACTCTGTGTTGGAACCTGAAAATCCTCTGGCATTCTGTATGGCGCCGGATGGACACGCGAACCACACACTTTGCATGGTTCTCCGTCGACAAGTGCGCTCGCAAGGATTCCTGCCTGTTCATTTAAAAACAGGCGGTTCATCTGCTCATAACAGTCTCTCTTTTCATGGTAGGATGCCTCTGCCTTCTGAAACTCCTTCTGGCTTCTCAGAAGCTTTGTCTCCCACACACCAATGTCCTTTTCTGATTCCAACAGCGCATCAATGTCTTCACGGATCGCCGCACTTTTTTGAAGTGCACTCTCCGCCTTCATCAACTCCGCATATGCATCGTTATAACCTTTTAGCTCCTCGACGCATTTATCCTGTTTTTCTTTTACGTCCGCAAGCTGTGACTCCAGCTTTTTCTTCTCCTTCTCAACAGACAGGCACTTTGCCGTTTTCTTCTTCTTTTCCTCCTCAACTTTATCTCTTCTGTCAAAAAGGCGCACTGCCTCCTCCGCCTTCTGGCTGATTTCATGCAGTTTTCTCTTCCCCTCCTCATACCGTGCAGCGACTTCCTCATAGGACGCGGCAGCATTCTCACAGCACTCCGCCAGCTTTGGAAGTGTCGCCTCCTTATCGGAAAGCTTTTGCTTCACGTCAATCAGCGCGTACTCCGCCTCCTGATACAGCTGGTAAACGGGCTTAATCTCATATGCTTCCCCCAGCATCATGGCAAGCCTGTCTTTCTCCCGCATCTCCTTCTCAAGTGCCCCGCACTCCGCAAGAACTGCCTGTGCACGGTCATACGCCGCAAACGCATCCATCAAAGTCTTCGCCTTTGCATAGTCGCTCTGTGCCGCCTCAAGCGCCGCTTTGACCTCATCGCGCTCTGCCGACAGCAATGACAGCTTGTCCCTGGATTCCTTGCAAAATATCTCCAAAAGCCCAAGATATTCACTCAGGCAGGTCAGTTTTTCGTTTTTGATGTTGTCAGAAAGCGCTTCCATCTCCTCATATTTTTCAAAATCTTCTGTGATTGTGACATGCGTAATCTCGCTGCGGCATGTCGTCCGTATGATGGCAATTTCTTTTTCTTTTGCCTTTTTCCTGTCTTCGAGAATATGACGAATCCGCTCGTAAATCTCTGTGTTAAAGAGTTTTCTAAAAATCTCCTTCTTGTCATCCGTCTTCGCGCGCAGAAGCTCCATGAACTCCCCTTGTGCAATCATGGCAACCTGCATAAACTGTTCCTTCGTGAGCCCTACAATCTCCTCAATTTTCTCGTCGACATTCCGCTCCGCGTATGTGCTTTTGTCTGGAAGAACCAGCTCCACGGAACCTTTCTCTTCGATCACATCCTTTCCTGTGCTCCCGCGCCTCTTTGCCGGGCGCAGGTGCTTCGGCACACGCCTCACTGTGTACTCCGGTGCCCCCTCCTGCGCTGACTTTGCAAACCGAAATGTAACCTGTGGCGTGTTCTCATACGACGTGAAATGGCTCTGCAGCAGCACACCCTCTTTTTTGTTATACAGCGACCCTGTCTGGCCATACAGCGCAAAGACAATCGCATCAAAGATTGTCGTCTTTCCTGCCCCTGTATCACCAGTGATCAAAAATAAATTCTGTGTTGTCTTTGTGAAATCAATGGTCGTCTCGCTGCCATATGAACCGAACGCTCTCATTGTAAGAGTCAATGGTCTCATTCTGCTGCACCTCCTAACGCTTCGTTGATGACGGACTTCATAATATCCTGTTCCTCCTCGTCCATATCTGGTATAAACTGACAAATCAGCTCGTACGGGGAAGTGTACACTGGCTCGGCCATCTCGTCCGGCATGCCCTTCTGTCTGGCATACTTTCTCTGTATCTCCAGTTTATTTGGAAACGCCATTGCAATCCGCTCCTGTAAGTCAAAGATTTCCAGATCCTTGTCATCTGTGAGAATAATCTGTGCATAATCTTCCGTTGCCTGTTTCAGCACATTCTCAAATGTGTCTTCTATGACGACGACCTTGCGGCTTGGCACAAGGGGAAGTTTTGTAATTTCAGGCTCCTCACCCTTTCTGCCAAGTTCAATCATCAAAAGACCCTTCTCCTGATTTGCCTCGCTGACCGAGTAGGCAAACGGTGTCCCACAATAGCGGAAACGGTCCGCCCCCACCGTCATCGGTTTGTGGATATGTCCGAGCGCCGCATATTCAAAAGGTGCCAGCACATCACCTGCCACCACATCAACGTTTCCTACTGCCGTAATCTCCGACTCCATGCGCTCTATCTCGTCCGCTTTCTTGCCGGACGGCAGATAAAACTGGTGGCTCACAAGCACATTGCGCTCCTTTTCATTCACATTCTCACGCGCGAAGAGCTGGTGCAGCGCATCGTTATAGCTGTATACTGTATCGCCCTCGTCAAATGTTCCTCTGATGACAGACGGCTTGCAAAAGGGGAGCAGATAGAAATTGACCGCGCCGTGCTCGTCGTCGAGCGTCACCTTCTCTATCGATTCCTCTGGTGTGCGCGGCGGTATTCCCACCATGTGCACCCGCTGTTTTGCCAGCAGAAAGTTCAGGTAGTCTATCCGCTGCGCGCTGTCGTGGTTACCACTTACAATCATGATTTCCGTTTTGCCAGCCGCATCGTAGAGCGACTCCAAAAAGCTGTCAAAAAGCTGCACCGCCTCTGCGGACGGCACAGCCTTGTCATAGATGTCCCCAGCAATCAGAATCGCATCTGGCTGGTATTGTCCCGCATAATCTGCAATCTGTGCAAACAGCTCTTCCTGTACTTCCCGCAAATCGTGATTGTACAGCTTTATGCCAATGTGCAGATCTGATAAGTGAAATAATCGCATTTGTCCTTTGTATCCTTTCTTCATAGGTACCATATTTTATATACCTTATCGTTACAACCAGTTTACCACAATCATTCCATCAAGAAAACCCCCAGAACGGATTAGCCCGTTCTGGGGGTTTTACCTCCTGCGCGCTGCTGCACTAGTTCAGCTTCCAGATATCCCGATTGTATTCCTCAATTGTCCTGTCAGATGAGAAGAATCCTGCCTTCGCGATGTTTACAAGCATCATCTTCTCCCACTTTGCCTCATCCTTATAGTCCTCAAACATCTTATCCTTTGTGGCAATATAGTCCTCAAGATCTAAGAGTGTCATGAACCAGTCTTTGTTGATGAGCTCGTTCTTGAGCCTGTTCAGGCGCTCCCCGTTGCCCACCTTCACCACTTCGCTGCTTGTGATAAAGTCAACCGCCTCTTTGATCACACTGCTCTTGTCATAAAAGCTCCTTGCCACATAGTCAGCCTTTGCGTAATGCTCAATTACCTGCTCTGACTTCTCGCCAAAGATATAAATGTTGTCATCACCCACAAGCTCATGAATTTCCACGTTTGCACCGTCACTTGTTCCGAGCGTCACAGCACCGTTTAACATAAATTTCATGTTCCCTGTACCGCTTGCCTCCTTGGATGCCAGCGAAATCTGCTCGGAGATATCACAAGCTGGTATGAGCTTCTCAGCATAGCTTACATTGTAGTTCTCCACCATCACGACCTTCATGTAATCCTTCACATCCGGATCATTGTTCACAATCTCCTCTAGGCACAGCAGCAGGTGAATGATATCCTGTGCGATAATGTATGCTGGCGCTGCCTTTGCACCAAAGATAAAGGTAATCGGTGTCGAGGGCTTTTTGCCTCCTTTGATTTCCAGATACTTGTGGATAATATAGAGCGCGTTCATC
>CAMWXA010000149.1 GCA_947178035.1 uncultured Lachnospiraceae bacterium
ATTCCATATTGATTGATAGGTTCATTATATCGTTTCATATGGAAAAAAGCTATTGGAAATTTCGTAAAATTTCGTTCATAGTTTTTAGTTAAAATAACGAAATTTCACGAAATATCTTTGAGATTTTTGGTTCTGCAAAAAAAGAAAGGTCTATGCCTGCGCATACACCTCTCCGATTTTCGTTTTATTTGATAACCACATCATTCCAGGAATCTGATGGAACAAGTGCCACATAAGTCTTTCCAGTATTCAACTCGATCTGCTCGCCAGTCTGCTTGTTCAGATAGATCGTTGGATCTGTGTCACCTGCCTTAATCCATGTCACCGCAATTGCCTTGCCGTTTGTAATATAATATGCATCACGTCCGTTATCTATTGCATTGTAAATGAGATATCCTCCGGCATCAAGCTGCGCAAATGTCGTATCCTGAATCAGCAAATTCTTAAACGTAAGCTGCGCATTTCCATGCTGTGGATCCGTGTGTGCCTGGCCATACTCATAATAATCATACGTGCCTGTTGATTCGTTATACTTAAGTGTAGAACTATTATGTGGAAATGGAAGTTCGATCTCCGTACAGTCAATCGCATCTCCAACAGTAGACAGATCGATCTCCGAATTAGAGAAGAAATAATGCTGCCCTGGATAGTAATCATTGTACTCTGTAGTATACTTTGAACTGCTAAATTTCTTGTCGAGATCCCCCGCACAGATATACTCTGTAAATTCTCTTGCCTTACCATTATTTACACGGGAAAAACCACCGCTGAAATTTGCAGAATAATTCTTCGCGAGCCACTCATCAACATAGAACGGGCCGCCATCATGACAGAGCACTGCATTCCACTCTGCCGCAAGCATGATATTTGTCGATCTTGTACTCCGGATACTGCCAAATTGTTCGATCTTACCCCAATCCTTAACAATCGCCATGAAACGTGTAATTCTGCCATTCAAAGTACTGTTCATGATCTCATACACCACATCCGCCTCGGTGAGACCATAATGCGGAAGCGCTGTCTTCTCATTGTCCACCATAACTGCAATCGGGCGCTGATTCTTTAAGCTCTCATCAATCCATTCGTTTGTGATCTCGCTGCGGTACATGCCTTCGCGCGTCTCCTCCTCCAACGGTTCTGTCTCAGATTCCCCTGCCGCAGCGGTTTCCGGCGTCGTATCACTACTGCTGTTCGAGCCTCCTCCTGTGAGATCCGCAAAATCAATCTCTGTTGTAGGTTCTTTTGATTCTTCCTTATTGCCACACCCTGTCATGGAAGCAGCTGCCATTGCCATTACGAGCAATAAAGCAATTCCCTTATTTTTCATATTTTTTCTTTTCATAATGTCTCCCTTTAGCACATCCTGATCTATCATTCCATGCTATTTTACTTCTTCGTTAGTGTTCCAATTTTTCTGTAGTTTATACGCTGCTGTCTGTCCACAGATGTCAAAATATTTTATCGTGCAAGCGGCTTCGAATCCTATGCCCATGTACGTTACCTCTACAGTTAACTCCGCCAGGCACCCTCACGGCACATATGAAATCCGTCTTAGTGCTGCTACATTCCTGTCCTGACACGGTTCAACGGCACATATTGCGCGAGACCCAAACTTCAACGCCACTTATAGAGGGCAGCTGCACAAACGCAGACCCTCCGTCGCTTATCACCCCCACTATAGCGGATTGTGGGTACAAGACACCGCTAACGCCCCGGCTGCACGATGCTATTATTATAACCTCATATTCACCAATAAGTCAATGCTATTCATACTTTTTTAATTAATACTGGTTATAACGGTTCGAAGACATTGTACCAAACCACTGTCTGTTTTTCTTCCTTCTGCGCATCAATATTTCGTAGTACATCAAAACTGTGACAAGCTCCCTAATCCATGGCTCTTTCTCGCGCCACGGAGCTTGTTCTGTGAGCGCCTTGTCTATCATATTGCTGCCCATGACATTCTGTTCCGGTATGTCTGATGCCGCGTTTTCTGACATACTCTGTGGTACTATGGGATTCCGGGGAATGGTATTGTCCCGCTGTACACCTGCAGCGATGCTTCCCATAGCTTCCTCATTTGTCTTAATGACCGCCATGACGCTCTCCACCATACGCTGAAGCGTAAGCTTGTCGGGATACTGATCGTAGATGAAGCTTCCTTCATAATCCATCTTGTCGACAACACTGCTTATGGCATTCTGATATTTTCTAGCGTATGTAGGATACATCTGCTGCAGGTACTCAAGGTCTTCCAATATCCTGTCCTCTGGAACGATTCCGGGCTGCGCCCACTGCCCATATCCCTGATACCCCATATAAAAAGGAAACGCACTATAATAATCCATTTTTCGAGTTCCTCGCTTTTTATGATTATCATATGCATTTCCTAATTAAATAGTGAATCGATTCCTGCTCTGGAACAATGTGGATAATGTCTATGTCTGCACAACTCCCAGGCAGACATTCCCAAGTAATCCAATCGCAGCATTAATTACAATACCACTATTATTTCAGTCTTTCAATATTCCGTTCTGCACATTCCCACACGACAAGATCAGCGCTTTCTGAAGTGAGCGCATCCGCAAACGCTTTCCTGTAATCATATTCGTAATCCATAATCATATAATGACTCACTCCATCACGAAAATAGTAACCAGACTGTATACTCAGAAAATTACTGAACGAATCCCCAATCAGAATCATGGAGGCCTCTACTTTATCTTCCTCTGCCGCCTTGTGGCCCGGCAAATAGTATACTGTATCCACAGCATACCGGTCCTCACGTCCGATCATGACGCTGATATCTCCTGCATAGTTTGTTGTATGTATATCAAAATCGTCCACCTCGAGCTTAAGTTTTTTTCCATATTCCACCTGCATCAGCTCACAAAGTCCCACAAAACATCCCAGCATATTGCAGTGTGTATCAGTGGCATAATACAGCTGATATGCATCCTTCTGCGCCAGAAGCTGCTCCTTTGGATATATAATCTCGATATCTGAATTTTCCTGCAGATAGGCAACCAGCTTATCTGTGCGTGTTGTTACACTTTCCCTGGTGATGTAGGATGGCATCTTGTCGCTGTAGACAATCTCCTTGTTGGGATAAATCATCAGTATAAACTTTGCTCCTGCTTCCTCTGCTTTCTTTTTCTGAGCCTCCAGATTATCCTTGATGGCAAGCAGCTCCGTCTCGCTGAATGCGTTGTCTCCTACATAATCGTGATAGGATGCGCCATCCGCATTATTTTGAAAAAACAACCAGTTGTCTTTCCCAAAGATTACAACCTTTGCTGCCATGTCCGGGGACATTTCCGGTATCCTGGCAAGCTCCTCATCAAACCTGTCATAGTGCTCCTGCATCCCCAGCTGCTCATATACTGTACTTACACGGGCTGCAAGTTCCTGATTATCTGTTCCATAATCAACGACTGTGACTGCCTTTGTCCTGATATCGGTTTCTGCCTCCGACGGCTTTCGCTCATACACTGCTCCCTCTAAGGATGCCTTCGCTGTCTTTGCCGTCTCATCGCCCGCATCAAGTGCCTTGTCAAGATATGCCCCCGCGATTTCATAATCCGGCCGCACTCCCATGCCATAGATATTCATGATGCCAAGAGCACACCTAATTTCGGGCATTGGATCAGAAATGCTGCAAAAAGCCTCATAGGCCTGCTCATAATCCTGCATCACCCCGTCCCCCAAAAAGCACAGCTTCCCATATATGGCAAAAGCATATTCATTTCCGCTGTCATATGCCTGTCTGAAATATTGGGCCGCCTTGTCTATGTCGGGTTTTGTGCCAATCCCCTGCAAATACAGTTCGCCAGCAAAGTACTGCGCATCCGCATTGCCTTCCTCTGCGGCCTTTGTTATCCAGGCAAGTATCTCTTCCGTCCCGTTCCCCGAATTCTCCGCAAGCGCTTTAACTGCCTGGTAGAAAGAACTGTTTTCTGTCCTGTGTTTCTCATCTGCGGCAATCATCTGCGACTCCGTAACCTGCTCTTCCGGCGCGGTCTCTGTTTCCACAATGGTCTGCCCATTTTCAAATATATTTTTCTGGTTCACCCATGCACTGACCACAACGATTGCTGCCAGTAATACAACAGAAACCGCAGCAAGAATATTCATTAACTTATTCTGTTTCATCCTATCATTCTCCTAACGATATCCCATATTTTTCTGATACTTGTAAATTGTTTCCGCATGGGAGATTTTGCTGCATCTGGCTGTGTATCCTGCATAGACAAAAGTTCACTGACTGCCTTGCAAAATAAATACCACCAGCCCAAAGCCGATGGTATTTTCTATTACTGCTCCATCTGCTTCCCTAGAAATCCCGCAGCAGACTGTGCAAGCTTCATCTCCACTTCATTCATCTCATCGCCTGCCTTAGCCGACAGAAGTACCACGGCACCTATCACATCGCCCTGCGTGATGATCGGTATGATCACCTCATGCTGATACTCCTCTGATTCGTCCTCGGTCACCGACACATAATCCTTGTCACTGCGCGAAGTACATACAGTCTCCCGCGAGTTCATCTTCTCCTCCAGAGCCTTGCTCACAGACTTGCCTAACACCTGCTTGCTGTTGCTGCCCGCAGCCGCTATGATCTGATCCCTGTCTGCAATCAGTGCCAGATGCCCTGACACCTGTGAAAGGCTTTCTGCATACTGCTTTGCAAAACTTCCAAGCTCACCGATAGGCGAGTATTTCTTGAGAATAATTGCCCCCTCATGATCCGTAAAAATTTCAAGCGGATCTGATTCTCTTATCCTTAAGGTTCTTCTAATTTCTTTTGGTATAACAACGCGTCCTAAATCGTCAATCCTACGCACTATTCCCGTAGCCTTCACCGATATTTCCTCCATTCCTAGCAAGGAGCCTTCTATCAATAGTCCGATTGTCTGCCCTGTCCGAATCTGCATAATGACCGTTGTCGTCAATCAATAAATGTCCGTTCACCTCATTCCTCCACCGGACTTATGCCAATTCATCCTGCGCCATGCTATCAGATTATTTCTTTGCGGTTCCTATAGATTGTCAAGTTCATAATGTAAATAAACCGTATTGCTATTATTTGTATATAATGGATTTTTATGCATTGAGAACAATAATGTCCATATAGGATTCCCTGTCATCCCAAATGAAGGAGGTTAATGAGCAGCAGCCACGCAACCCCATAGTAAGTGACCACGCCGATCAGGTCATTTACCGTTGTGATCAGCGGACCAGACGCCACTGCTGGATCTACATTTATTTTTTTGAAAAACATCGGTACAGAAGTTCCTACGATGCTCGAAATCGTCATTGCCATCAAAAGGGCTATCCCTGCACAGAGCGATATTGCAAAGGCATACTGCAGTGGTTTGTCCTTGAGCAGACACAGATACCCTCCGATAAACACAAAAGATAACACTCCCAGTATCATTCCATTGGAAAATCCAATCCGCATCTCACGAAAAATCATGCCAATCTTTTGTCCTGTCTCAAGATTCTCGTCCATCAGAAGCCGAATCGTAACCGCAAGCGACTGTGTTCCCACATTTCCCGACATGCCTAGAATCACTGACTGAAAACTGACAATAATGGCAAGCTGTGCGATAACGCCCTCAAACAGACTCGTCACTGTGGACACGCACATACTAAGCCCCAAAAGGACGATCAGCCACGGCAAACGCTTTTTGATACTATCGCCAAGTGACTCCTCAAACTCCGCCTCCTCGGTCATACCAGCAAATTTTGCATAGTCATCGCCCATCTCATCGTCCACCACCTCGACAATATCCTGAGACGTAATGACACCCAGCAGCTCATTCTTATCATTTAATACAGGAATAGAATCTTCCGCATAATCTTTCAGCCGCTCTATACAATCCGATATCGTTTCATGGTCTCTCACATAGGGAAATGACTGCGTGATCAGTGATTCCAGATCCATATAATTTCTTGCCACAATCAAATCCTTCAGATCAATGGCCCCGTAAAAGGTTCCGTCGTCATCCTCCACAAACAGTGTCGAAATATTGTCATTGTCCTCAGCTTGTGCAATCAGCGAGCGCATTGCCTGTTTGATGGTAAGGCTTCTGCCAATCTCTATGAAATTTGTGGTCATCTTGCTGCCAATCTCATCATCCTCATAAGAGCAGATCAGCTTAATATCCTCTTTGGATTCCTCGTCAATCAACTCAATTAACTGCTTTCTGGTCTCCTCATCAATCTCCTCAAGGACATCCACCGCATCATCTGCATCCATGTTCTCAATAATGTCGGCAGCCCGCTCCAGCTCCAGCTCACCCAGATACTTCCCAGGATCATCCAGATACGCAAAGATCTCCGAGACGCGCTCATCCCCAAGAATATGATATAGAATTTTTCGCTCCTGCGCATTCAGTTCGTCGAGCGCATTCGAGATATCATTATCATGATAATTTGTCAGCTCCTGTGCTATTCTATCCCTGTTCTCACCACTTCTGATCAACCCTACCAGCTCTTTCATATAGTCTGGTGCATTCAGTCCTTCATTTTCCATAATGACACCGCCCTCTTTCCTTATTCCTTCATACTTTAAGGGCGAATCCCATCAAATGCTATTTGGCAGTGACCCCTGCACACGCAAGGAGGTGATGTCTGACACACTCCTGCGCATCAAAAAAACACTGCATTCAGTGTATCCGCCCATATTATGCTGCCCGCTACTATCACAACTGTCCATGCGGCCATACACCTCCTTCCAGTGCCCTATTTTCTTTATTTTATGCTGATTTGTCGGGATTGTCAAGACTATGACAGCCTACCCTATAAGCGCGCAGATATCCGCAAGTGAATCCACCACTGCATACAGCAATGGCGCTATCTCCTCGTCAGGCTGTGTCAAATCTGGCACCATCACCGGCTTACAGCCTGCTGCATATGCAGATTTGATGCCGTTTGGTGAATCCTCCACCGCAATACAGTCTGACGGGCTCTCGCCAATCTGATCGCAGGCATAGAGATAGACATCTGGTGCCGGTTTTCCGTGCGCCACCTGTTTCGCACTCACAATTTTATCAAACTGGTTCTGCACGCCGATTCTCTCGAGATGCTGCAGTGTGAGCGCAATTGGTGTCGCGGTAGCCACGGCCGCCTTGATGTTTCTCTCATGCAAAAAAGCCAGTATTTTATCAATACCGGGCTTTTTCTCCAGTCCATATTCTTCAAGTCTCTCTGCCACGAGACGACGTCTAACCTCTCGTATGGCATAGTAATCAAAACCTGCTCCAAAGATGTCCCTCATCATCTTTGAAGCCAGCCGTGCATCACAGCTGCGAAGCATCAGCGCATGTTCTCTTTTGAACTCCTCAAAACCCGCCATGTGTGCTGCCTCGCACCATGCTGCATTGTAATGCTTTTCCGTATCAATGAGTACTCCATCCATGTCAAATATTACTGCCTTAATCATATTCTATCCTCATTTTAACAACCCTTATACCTGAATCGAACGATGCCCTCTCCTGGCATCTTATTTTATGCATGTACTGCATAGAGAATCTTTTCCTTTGACACTTCCTGATTCTGCTGAAGCAAATTCAGGAGTGTGATATAATTCTTGATCATGTCCCGCATGGTAAGTTCCTCTCCCTCTAAGCCCTTCCCATACTGCTGCTTCAGGAAATAAATGTAATCATCATGTTCGAGCTTCGGTTGATATCCGTACATAACCCCATGTATGTTTGCAAGCTTTTCCAGAAGCACATACATTTCGCCCGGATTTAGCACAGACAGCCTGATCACAGGCGCTGCCATATCTCTCATTTTGAGACCGCTCTCCTGCGTAAAACTCGACTCTGCAAGTCGCGACCGCAATGGTTCAAAGCTGAACACGCCCCTTGCGGGATCCTCCATAGCCTCCTTTGTGACACTCATGATAATACCTAGATGGGAAGCCTTTCCCTGCAGCGCGTCATTGTAGATAGACAATAGCTTGTTGTAATTGTACTCCCTGCCCACGCGGCTTGGAATCTCATACAGCGTCGCAAGCTCATCGATACACACATAAAGTCCCGCGTAGCCTGCCTTTACCACAAAGTCAGCAAACAACTTCATAAAATCATACCAGTTATCATCGGTAATGATCAGATTTACCCCTAAATCTGTCTTTGCCTCTGTTCTAGTCCTGTACTCCCCACAGAGCCATCGCAGAGCCTTTTTCTGCATCTCCATATCACCTTTGCGGTGCCCCTTATAATATGAAGCAAGCACTTTACCGAAATCAAAACCGTTTACCCGTTCCTCCATCGAAGACGTAATCTTGTAGATTTTCTGACTGACTCTGACATCGAAAACCTCATGACCTGGTACAAGTCCCTCAAATTGTACCACTTCATTTTCGAGCGTGCCAATCCATTTGTCAAGAATGAGCTGCAATGCCCCATTATCAGGGCTTGCATGAATCGCCATATTTCTGATTAATTCCCGGTATGTCGCAAGACCCTGTCCCTTATTTCCGACAAATCTCCTGTCCACAGAGAGCTCCACATCTGTCACAACAAAGTTTTTTTCCATCACATGATTTCTGAGTGCATGCATGAGAAAGGTCTTTCCGCTTCCGTATTTTCCTTCTATAAACCGAAACGCTGCCCCTCCCTGCTCAATGATGGATACGTCCTGCAAAAGTGCCTGAATCTCACTCCTTCTCCCCACTGTAATGTACTCAAGTCCTGTTCTTGGGACGACTCCGCTTTTTAAGGAATTTAACACTGTGGCTGCAGTTGTCTTCGATATCCCGTTGTCCATACAACCCATTCCTCCCCTTACTGCTGTGTGCTCTCGAAAACTCCCCCATTTTCGGCAGCACACTATGTAAAAAAATTGAAAACCAATTCTCTTACCGCTGTTATACCACTTTGAGCTGCGACTGTACAAAATCTGCATCCGCCCTAATTCTATCAAGGTTTTCAAGACTGAACTCAAACGCAAAGGAATCCCGCTCATTCTCTTTGCTTAAGCGTTCAAAAGCTTTCTCAATCATTATCATGCGCTTCTGCTGACAAAGTGTCGCATAAATCCGCTTATGTATCTGCTGTGTCGTCTTGTCATAGTCCAGGTCAAAATCCAGCACCTCAATCATGCGGTCCACATCATATGGATAAAAATCAGTGGAACAGGTCCTGGTCGTTCTCCCTGTCGATATATAAGTCCCCATGGACAACTCGCCATCACACAGATAGACCATAACGATCGGTCTCTGTAGTACTCCTGCAAAGACATCCGTAAGCAGATCCGGAGATATCTTTCTTCTGAGATTCACCTCAAACACAGACAGCCCTTGCTCTCTGACAAGCTCCTTCATGTCTTTCACGCCGTCTTTATCCACCAGATGATAACTCCATTCCACACTTTCAATCTCCGCTTCAAAGACACGGCGGCATTTCAAATTGTCAATTTTCTGGAACAGCGCATCCAATGGCATACCCTTGTCAACCTTGTACTGCTTTGGAATATTATATCTTCCTTCGCTCATTCTAATCCCCACCTTTACACTACATGCATTAGAACTGTCAACATTTTATGTTAATCGGTTCTAGTC
>CAMWXA010000150.1 GCA_947178035.1 uncultured Lachnospiraceae bacterium
GTCTTGCCGTGATCCACATGGGCAATGATGGCTACATTTCTGACATCTTCTCGTTTCTGTATCATATCAATAAATCCTCCATAATATATATCTCCTCAAACACGCCAAAATAGTATAGCACTTACATATGTATTTTGCAATGTTAAAAAAACATTTCTACGGCATTTCTCAAAATGCGGCTTAATTGGATACCGATACCTGTCAAACGGTGCCAAATCCTGTCAAAACACATAGAATAAGCGGTTTTTCTGCGATATTTCAAGCTTTATTTACTGTATAAAGTAGCATATGATTTAACTACAAGAACGAAGGGAGAATGAAAAGAATGCAAGAAACATTGAAGACAAAAAACGGGTATCATGAGCAGGTTATTGAAAACAATCAGGTAACAGTTATGGGAGAAATCGTAAGTGAGTTCTCATTCAGCCATGAAATCTTTGGCGAGGGCTTCTATATGGTTGACATTCAGGTGGCAAGGCTGTCTGAGTCCATGGATATTATACCAGTGATGATTTCGGAGAGGCTGCTCGATGTAAGCGGAGACTACAGAGGTATGATGGTAGTGGTGAATGGCCAGTTCCGTTCTTACAATAGGCATGAGGAGCATAAAAATAAACTGGTTCTCTCTGTATTTGCGAGAGAGATTGAATTTGTAGAGGAAATCAGCGAGAACATCAAAACGAATCAGATTTTCCTTGATGGTTATGTGTGCAAGGAACCTGTATATAGAAAGACTCCTCTTGGACGTGAGATTGCAGATCTGTTATTGGCAGTTAACCGTCCATATGGCAAATCGGATTATATTCCGTGTATCTGCTGGGGGAGAAATGCCCGTTATGCCTCCAATTTTGAGGTGGGGGAGCGCTGTCTGGTGTGGGGGCGCATTCAGTCAAGAGAGTATATGAAGAAACTTTCGGAGGATGAGCTGGAAAAGCGGATTGCCTATGAGGTATCTGTCAGCAAGCTTGAGCTTCCGGAGGATGATGAGGAAGTGTTATAACTCAAACAGTTACTGTCCACGCTGTCAATCATAAAATATAAATGAATTAAATAAAATCTAAGTTGCAAAATCCTATCTGTTATGATATCATGTTCGAAGTAATGATTGTTTATATCTGCACCAAAACATCGCAGTTATGTTATAAGGAAGGTATAAGTCTATGGAAAAAGGATTAATACAGGTATACAGTGGTGATGGGCATGGTAAATCTGCTGCAGCGCTTGGGAGAGCTATTCAGGTAGCGAGTGCAGGCAAAGATGTGGTAATTATCAATTTTCTGAAGGGCAACCAGAATGAGGAATTTCTGAAAAGGATGGAGCCAGAGATTAAGATTTTCCGTTTTGAGAAGAGTGCGGAAGAATTTGCACAGCTTTCAGATGAGCGCAAGCAGGAGGAGAGCTATAATATCAAAAACGGCCTGAATTTTGCTAAAAAAGTCCTTACAACCGGCGAATGCGGTTTGCTGATTCTGGATGAGGTGCTTGGGCTGATTGATAATGGCATCATAACAATGGAGGATTTAAGCCATATTCTGGAGGCGAGATCTGAGGATGTGGATATTATTCTGACGGGGATACGGCTCAATGACGAAGTGTGTCAGCTGGCAGATGAGATTTTTAGGATTGAGGAAGTCAATTATAAGATATATTAATTGGATATTGGCAAAGGAGCTGTCATTGGCTCCTTTGTTGTGTGCATAACAGTTATTGTTTAGGAACTGTAGGAAAATAAGTGATACAGGCTGCACGGGATATTTCAATTTGGCGCATGATGCGAACAGCAATCCGCGGAGGTTACTGTTCACAGGTCAGGAATGCGCTGAACTGCGCATTCCGTGAGAAAACGTACAGCTTGAAAAGCAAAAATCCATTTGCGTACGAACGAAGTTCGTATTGCAATTTTTGCATGGATTTTTGCTGTTACTGGAACGGAGTGAACAGTAGCCCCGCGGAAAGGGCTTTTTGCGAACGGGCGAATTTATTGGTTGACAGTGAAAGCAATAAGATATATAATGAAAAGACATAAAAGAAGACTGAAAGATTAGGTAGAGGTTGCGTTTTTTATCAGTACCTTTTATCAGGTGTCAGGCACCGTTTACGTAGAAGGAAAAGGAAAAGACGCCGAAAGCGGGAGCCGCCTGAGGGCTTTTGGCTTGGGCATGCGGTTAAGAGCTGCATGACTGTCATCAAGTAGATGGAGAGCTATCCTTATCAGCCAGATCCGGCGAGGCCGGTGAAGGGAATTTTTGGGGAAATGGTGCCGACCGTCTAGTGAGTAGATGATCGGTATTTTGTTTGCAAAATTATTTTAATTTTAAGGAGGACTACATATGTCTATATTTAAAGGAGCTGGAGTTGCGATTGTCACACCAATGAAACCGGACGGTGAGGTGAATTATGAGGTATTTGCAAAGTTGATTGAGTTTCAGATTGCGAACAAGACCGATGCGATTATTGTATGTGGTACAACAGGCGAGGCGTCAACCCTCTCCCATGAGGAACATCTGGAGTGCATTCGTTTCTGCGTGGAAAAGGTCAACAAGAGAATTCCTGTGATTGCAGGAACAGGCTCAAACTGCACAAAGACAGCGATCTATCTCTCACAGGAAGCCGAGAAGGCGGGGGCAGATGGTCTGCTTCTGGTGACACCCTATTACAACAAGGCGACACAAAAGGGGCTGAAAGAACATTATAAATTGATTGCAGCGTCTGTACATATTCCAATTATCTTGTATAATATTCCGGGAAGAACCGGCGGTGTAAATCTTCTTCCGGAGACGATTGTTTCCCTGTGTGAGGAGGAGCCTAATATTGTGGGAGTCAAGGATGCGACAGACAACTTTATCCAGTATGCAAAGATGATGGCGCTTGCAAAGGGAAAGGTGGATGTCTACTCTGGAAATGACAATCAGATAGTACCGTTTTTATCGCTGGGCGCAAAGGGTGTTATCTCCGTTCTGTCCAACATTGCACCACAGCAGACGCATGACATTTGTGAAAAATATTTTGCAGGAGAGGTCGAGGAGAGTGCCAGACTGCAGCTTGAAGCGATTGAGCTGATCACGGCCCTGTTTAGTGAGGTAAATCCGATACCAGTCAAGAAGGCGATGAATCTGATGGGTCTGGAGGCAGGCACATTGAGACGGCCGCTTACAGAGATGGAGGATGCAAACGCTGCAAAACTCGAGACTGCGATGAGGAATTACGGTATTTTATAAAATAGCAAAGAGATGGAATAGCTACGAAAGGACACGATAAGAGATGACGAAAGTAATAATGCATGGCTGTAATGGTAAAATGGGTCAGATGATAACAGGGATTATCGCTGCTGACCCGGAGATAGAAATTGTTGCAGGTGTGGATGCATCCGATCATATCAGGAATACATACCCTGTGTTTTCAAGTATTGCGGATTGTGATGCCGCGGCAGATGTGGTGATTGATTTCTGTGTGGCGCAGGCGGTTGACGGGCTGCTTGATTACTGTGTGGAAAAGCAGATTCCATGTGTGCTCTGCACAACAGGGCTTTCCGAAGAGCAGCTGACACATGTTGCGGAAGCATCAGGGAAGGTGGCAGTACTCAAGTCGGCCAATATGTCGCTTGGTATCAATATGCTGCTCAAGATCTTGAAGGAGGCAGCAGAGATACTGGTTCCGGCTGGATTTGATATTGAGATTGTGGAGAAGCATCATAATCTGAAAGTGGATGCGCCAAGCGGCACAGCACTCGCACTGGCTGACAGTATGAATGAAGCTTTTGACAACGAGTACGAGTATGTCTATGACAGGAGCCAGGTGCGGGCAAAGCGCACAGACAAAGAAATTGGCATCAGTGCGGTGAGAGGCGGTACGATCGTTGGCGATCACGATGTGATTTTTGCTGGTGAGGATGAAGTGATCACATTTTCTCACAGGGCGTACTCCAAAGCACTTTTTGGAAAAGGCGCGGTTCAGGCGGCGAAGTTTCTCAAGGGAAAACCGGCTGGGCGGTATGACATGAAGGATGTTATTGCGGAGGCTTAGATGGAATTTCGACCGTGTATTGATATACATAATGGGCAGGTCAAACAGATTGTAGGAAGCTCTCTTGAAGATAAAAACGATCTTGCCAAAGAGAATTTTGTGGCGGCGAAGGACGCGGGGTATTATGCGCAATTATACCGAAAAAATGGGATAAAAGGAGGGCATGTGATTCTCCTGAATCCCTTGTCGAGTCCGCACTATGAGGCGACAAGGGAGCAGGCAGTGCGCGCGCTTGCCGCCTATCCAGGCGGATTGCAGATTGGTGGTGGAATCAATGCCGAAAATGCTGCTGCGTATCTCGAGGCGGGAGCATCCCATGTGATTGTGACTTCTTATGTGTTTCAGGATGGTCATATCAATATGGAGCACCTGACTAGAATCTGTCGGGCGGTGGGAAGAGAGCATCTGGTGTTAGATTTGAGCTGCCGTGTGAGAGACGGGTGTTATTATATAGTGACAGACCGATGGCAGAAGTTTACCGATGAAAAAGTTGACGACAGTACACTTGACATGCTGATGGATTATTGCGACGAATTTTTGATTCATGCTGTGGATGTGGAGGGAAAGAGCCAGGGAATTGAGCAGGCCCTTGTCAGACAGCTTGGTGAGTGGGGCAGCAATCCGGCTAAAATTGCTATTACATATGCCGGTGGAGTACACAGCTATGAGGATATCGAGCTGATAAAAGAGCTTGGCAGGGAGAAAATTCATGTAACAATTGGAAGTGCGCTGGATATTTTTGGCGGAAATCTTGCCTTTGATGAGGTGGTTAGAAGAACAAGGAACAAACAGATTCCTTAAAAAGCTTCGTGAGATTCTCACGAAGCTTTTATAGACAATCTTATAATTTTGTCACATTGACAGCCTGAGGTCCTTTTTCGCCATTGACAATCTCAAATTCTACATTGGCGCCCTCGTCAAGAGACTTGAAGCCGTCCATGAGGAGCCCGGAGTAGTGTACGAAGACATCATTGCCCGCTTCATCAGAGATAAAGCCATAACCTTTTTGGTTGTTAAACCATTTTACTGTACCTTTGTTCATTATAGATACCTCCCAAATAAATTAAATGCAGAGGGCTTTTATGAGTACTATGCCCAACGCAGCATTAATAGAATAGCACAGCATTAAGCAAAAGTAAAGACAAAAACGATTTTGCATGACTTGATGCTTGTAACCGGAAGCCGAAGGCTGAACTGTTATAGCTATTATTTTATTGCAATGCGCATCAAAGTATTTCAAAAATTCATTTTCGTTGAGCTATGAACAGTTCCTTAGATAGAAATATATGTTTAAAAAGAGCCCGAACAGATATTTTGACTGTTCGGGTTTATCATCTTACACAGATTGTTTGTCTGCAAGCCGTTCAAAAATTAACTCATAGCCGTCACTTCCATAGTTTAAGGAACGGTTTACGCGACTTATGGTTGCTGTAGAGGCACCTGTTTTTTCAGCAATTTCGAGATATGTTTTATGCTCGCGCAGCATGGTGGCAACCTCAAAACGCTGGGAAAGGGAGAGCAGTTCATTGACAGTACATAGATCTTCCAGAAAATTGTAGCTTTCTTCCCTTGTTTTGAGACAGAGCAGAGCATCAATCAGATGATCCACTGCATCGGTTTTTATTTTTTTATTCATAATTTGATTCTACCTCCCATTTGTAGCATTATTCTAATAGAATAATAAAACTTTAATGCTGTAAAGTTTTACAGCTTTAAATATTCTAACATATTTGGAGAATACTGTAAAGTTACAATGAAAGAAAGAGGATTGACGGCTGCCATGTTGCTGTTCACACCCCTCTGATTCTGGCACAATTTTGTTGATTAAAGGCGTAAACTGCAATGATTTTTGCACACAGATTGATGAAAGGAAAAAGCGAAAGCTTTTATCAATTTGGCGCAAGATGCCCACTACCTTGGCGTAGGTGTAAAAAGTAACGTAAAAATAAAAAATAGGTAAAAATCTTGATAAGTAGTTTTGAATACTATATAATGTAATTGTCAAGTTAAGTAGAGACAAGTGAATCAGTATGGCTTGCAAAATATCATTTTAAATGAAAGGCATGGTAATGCATATGCATATAAACACGAAAGATCTTTTAAATAGCATCATGGAGAGCTTTGACAGGATCAGCTATGTAAAGTCTTCGGATATCCCCAACATTGATTTGTACATGGATCAGGTCACAACCTTTATGGATAAAAATTTCCGAAAGACAACCCGATATCCAAGTGATGATAAGATTATGACAAAAACCATGATCAACAATTATGCGAAAAACGATCTTCTGCCGCCTCCGGTCAAAAAGAAATATTCGAGAGAGCACATTTTAATCTTGATTTTTATCTATTATTACAAAGGGATTTTGTCAATCAGCGACATACAGACGCTGCTAGGCCCCATTACAGAAAAATTTTTTCATAAGGACGAAGGATTTGATATACAGTCCGTCTACGAAGAGGTTTTTCAGGTGGGCTATGACCAGATCGAGGCGCTCAAGAAACAAGTCATGGCAGAGTATGACCGCGCGATGGAGACTTTTGAGGAGGCGCCGGAGGACAGCAGGGACTTTTTGAAGCTCTTTTCGTTTATCTGTTTTCTAAGCTTTGATGTCTACATGAAAAAACAGTTGATTGAAAAGCTGATTGATGAGATCAAAGAGGGCAGTTTTAAGAAGTCAGATTCGAAGTCGGAAGAGAGGAAAAAAGAATAGAAAGTCACAGGAAAAGGAGATTGACGAGTCACACTTTTCTGTGGTATGATAACCAAAAGGCTGTGAAGAGAAGAGTAGATCGTTAGGTACATCACAGAGAGTCTGCGTCGGTGAGAGCAGATATGGAAGGAACGATTGAAAATGGTCTCGGAGCTGCGCACCGAAGCGGGAACACGCCAAGGCTGCGACGGGTGCACCCGTTACAGTGATAGACTATCGATGAATCATTTCTCATCCGTAGTTGATAAGGCTCTTATCGTGAGATAAGGGTGAATTTAGGGTGGTAACACGAAGCGTAAGCTCTCGTCCCTGAAAAAGAAATTTTTCAGAGAGGAGGGCTTTTTTATGTACAGGGGTGTATGCGGAAACCGGATGTTCCCGCAGTATGCGCCCGGATATCTTAACAATTGATGAATGTTATCACAACAGGAAATGAGGTAAATGGAAATGAGAAAAACAATTTTAATCGGAGGAGCATGGCCATATGCCAACGGTTCGCTGCATATTGGGCATATAGCAGCCCTGTTACCGGGAGATGTACTGGCAAGGTATCATAGGGCGTGTGGCGATCAGGTATATTTTGTGTCAGGAAGTGACTGCCATGGCACACCAGTAGCAGTCAGGGCAAAAAAAGAGGGAAGAACACCGCAGGAAATCAGCGATTTTTATCATGAGGAATTTGTGCAGTGTTTTGAGAAACTGGGATTTAGCTATGATTGTTATACAAAGACATCAGATGAACGACACAAACGGTTTGTCAGGGAATTTCATACACATCTGTATCGAAGTGATTTGGTTTACGAAAAGGAGGCGCCGCAGGCATATTGTGAAAAGTGTCAGAGCTTTCTGGCAGACAGATTTGTCACTGGGATCTGCCCGAAGTGCAAAAAAGCGGCAAGAGGAGACCAGTGTGATGATTGTGGCACAGTCCTGGATCCCGAAAATCTGCTTGAGCCAGTCTGTGCTATCTGTGGAAGTCCAGTGACATTCAGAAATGCCAGGCATTTGTATATTGCCATTTCAAGATTGGAAAAGGAATTGCATGCATTGGTGGATCATGCAGATTCCTGGCGGAAAAATGCAGTTGCATTCACAAACCGATACATTGAGGAAGGTTTGCGGGATAGGGCATTGACAAGAGATTTGGAATGGGGAATTGACGTTCCGTTAGAAGGCTATGAAGAAAAGACAATCTATATCTGGGCAGAAAATGTACTTGGATATCTGTCTGCCAGCAAGATTGTATCAGAAGATAGGGGGATTGATTTCAAGGCATTGTGGGGCGGGAATACCAAGCACTATTATGTGCATGGTAAGGACAATATACCATTTCACACAATCATTTTGCCTGCGTTACTGATTGCAAACGGCGAAGGCTGGCATCTTCCGGACCAGATTGTCTCCAGCGAGTATTTGACACTTGAGGGTAGAAAGATTTCCACAAGCCAGAATTATGCGATATGGGCAAAGGACATTGTAGACAGATATGATCCAGACTCTATTCGCTATTTTTTCCTTGCAAATGGGCCTGAGAAAAAAGATGCAGATTTTTCGTGGAGGGAGTATGTCAACAGCCATAACGGAGAACTGCTTGGTGCATATGGAAATTTTGTAAATCGATCGCTCTCGTTTATCAGAAAGTATTGGGATGGAATCGTACCTGATGGTAAGACAGACGCAGAAATAAATGAAAAAATCGAAAACTTATATACAAGTACAGGTAACTTTATTGAAAAAGGGGCTTTTAAAGATGCAGTGAACGGAATTTTTGAGTTTGTGCGCTGGGCAAATAAATATTTTGACACGGAGACACCATGGATTACGCGGACATCCAATCAAACTGCCTGTCAAAACACATTGTATCAATGTGTACAGATCATAGCAAATCTTGCAGTATTATTAAAGCCGTTTCTGCCGTTTTCATCAGAAAAAATCTGTAATTGGCTTCAGCTTGATGAAAGATGGCACATACACAAAGTTCTTGGAGGATATGTCCTGCCAGAAATTCAGATCTTGTTTGAGCGGATTGACAAGCGTGTGGTTGAGACGGAAGTGGAGAAGCTAAAAGGTTTGTAAAAAGCGGAATGATATCTAAAATTTAATACAACCATAGGTGCAATCAGGCTATTTATCGATTTTGCAGTTTCATTAAGTTTTGTTTGATCAAGGTCAGAGGAGAGCAGCTTATGAATTTTTATTTCGAAGTTACTATTTACGGTCAGGAGCGCGCTGAACTGTGCATTCCATGAGAACATGATTCAGAAATACCCGAATCGTTACTATGAGCGGATCCCAAGCCGTGAAAAATAACATCAAGTTACTTTTCACGGCTACACTTTTTGGCATTGTGTGTGTAAAAATTGTTATAATTTACACCCAATGTCATTTACCTAAGCCCTTAATAACCCAGATTGGTGAATAAACACAATGATTTATCGGGCATTTTCAAGAACAATTTGTTAGTCAGATTCCTTAAGTTAATGATATTGGATGTGAATCGTAACCGATTTGAAAAAAATGTTGGAAGAATTTGAAATTTGTTGTTGACAGATGAAAAATGACGTGGTAAGATAAATTTCGTCGCTGAGAAATACAAGTATAAAACAGGCGGCACAAATAATTTGAAACAGGAAATTATTTCAAAAAAATAAAAAAAGTGCTTGACAGATGCGAAGACTTATGATAAATTAAATAAGCTGTCGCGAACAAGGCAAGCAGCAAGAACCTTGACAAATAAACAGTAATGCAACCCTGAAAATTCTAATGAGAATG
>CAMWXA010000151.1 GCA_947178035.1 uncultured Lachnospiraceae bacterium
CTTCATATATATTCTCCGATATCTTATTTGATTATGTTTTCCTTTAATATCTTATATTCATTATATCCATCTGTCAAATAAAAAATAAGAAATAAGAACGCAAAAGAAAAAGGCAAAGCCTGTTGTCAAGCCCTGCCTTCTCCTGTTCCAACACAATTTATTTGTTGTTATTGTTGTTTGTGCTGTTCTTGCTGTTCTTCTGGTTGTTGTCAGAACTGCTGTTGTTTGTGCTGTTAGAACCCTGTGAATTCTGTGAGTTCTGTGAGTTGTTATTTGACTTGTTCTGATCGTAGTTGTTGTTTGTTCCAGCCATAATGATACCTCCAATTTTTTGGGAATTTGCTCCCTTTTTTTCTGACATACAGCTGCTCTTGCATTTTTTGTATGTCATAAGCACCTCTTTTCATGCTACACAAATATCATTTGCACAAATGCACATTTTTATACAACATTTTTTATTTACATATCTTGTTAACTTTGGAAACACTGCCCAAATCTGATAATTATTGTTTGGTGGTTTTATTTTCAGAAATTTGTTGACCTTTGCGTTTTCTATTGATATACTAAAATTAGTAAAGAGATACTCCTTCAATCCTCTTTACAACCCTTATATATTAATTATTTATACTCCCCTTAACGAAAAACGACCACCCAATGGTCGTTTTTCATTTTATTCGTTTATCTTCACCTTCGCTGCCACCAGCTGCGGACAGCTCTGACCAGAAAACCAGCCAGCAAAAATACAACAATATATGGCGCCAGAATTACAAATATCCGAAATGCAAACGATAAAACCAGGAACATTATGAGCAGCACAACACAGGTGATCACCCATCCTGGAATTCTACTGTGCTTTTCCTCTTCTGTCTCTGCATATTCGCGATCCATACTTCTCGCAGAACCATAATTTGTGTAAGTTCCATAATTCGAACGGGTATCATTGTCATTATTGAAATAATGAAACGCACCTGTGTACCCACTCTGGCTCTCCCTGCCTGACGCAAACTTACTGCTCTCCTCAATCGTCTTTGCAAGGAGCCGCGGATCGCCGAGCATCCTAAGCACATCAGACTCATTCCTGCCACTGTCCGTCTGACTATTGATATATGACCTGTAATAATTCACATTGTCCTGTATCACGTTCTCTGACACTTTTCCATCAAGAGCGTCACGAAATTGCCTCAAAAATTCCTCACAGTTCATAATAACCCCCAACTTATCGCTTATGCCTGGTCCATTCCTCTGCCCATTGTCATCTTTTTCACATACGCCGCAGGTTCCTTCTTCATATCAATCATATCACGGAATGCGTGAAGCACCATTCTGTCCTTGTTGCAGGCAGCGGTATTTTTCCCAGAATCCCCGATAATATTGTACCGGTTCATCTGCCAGATATACAGATCTGTAAGTCCATATCCCTCACAGTGCACCTTATCCTTCAGAGAATGATGTTCCAGGTAAAATACGAATTCATCCAGAAGCTCTGCGTCAAACACAAGCTCCTCCCATAGTTCATCACACCACTGTCTTGTCTCCGTGGCAATCTCTCCAAGTGCCAGAAGTCCTTCATATGCCTTGATGCGTCTGGCATCATACAATATCCCCGCCATGTCACTGCCCCGCTTCTCATTCGTCGTTATATCTTATCCTACCATACGAGGCAAATAAGGTAAATTAACGAAATATAAAATTTTATAAAACAAAAAATTGAGTGACCGGACACTCAACTTTTGCTTTCACGCTAAATTACATTTTTGCCGCAGAATCACCCACAATCAATTCCTGCTCATCACATACTGGCTGACTGGATCCGCCTTGGGATTCCTGATCAGACTGATTCGATCTATCTCTTTCGCACCTGAACATAGCTGTATTTCGTCAGTCTGATCAGATTCCCATTCAAATACCTCGTTTTCTCAGGGACATGTCAGATTCCCATTCAAATACCTCGTTTTCTCAAAGACATTTTCGCATTCGTCGTAACGATATTATTGTCCACCCATTTCTATCCCCTGTCCGAAGCGCCCGCACTGATGTCCGTGTACATGTCAAGCAGCCCCACAGTCTCTGTGGCCGGTCTGCCATAGCTGTTGCAACATTTGTGTGATACCGACTTCGCTTCCTTTGCATTGTCATCAAAGATCACGCTCATCCGCGCGGCCCCGTGCTCCAGCTCGCTGTCCAGATGCCGCAATATCTCATCAATCATTTTTGTATCATTGTCCATAATGCCACCCTGTCCTTTTTTACATATGTATCATTGGAGACAATTATTGCTTATTTAGAAATTCACCCAGCTTTTTATCCTCCGTGCTGATATGCGAAACAAGGACACTGATATGCTTGTTCAGATTTCCCAGTTCCACAATCGTCGGGCCGGATACTGATATGCGGGATGTGATCTCTTTGAGTGTCCGCTTATAATTTTCGTGAAATGTCCTGTGTGCTGTTATGCCGGGATAGCCGCTCTGTCTCTGCAGCTGCTCCTCATGTGCAAAATGTTTGTCCACGTAATTATTCAGGAACTGTATCGTTTCGTCCATGGAAGTCCGCCCCTTGCCCGCACTGCAGGCATCCAGCAGTTTGTTCACCGCCTGAAACAGTTCGCGGTGTTCTTTGTCTATGACCGCATTTCCTGTCTCCAGTTTCTTTGTAAACTCATATCTGCTCACTGACATCCACCCCCATTTCCATTCTCATACGTATCCGCAATCTTCATCATTCTGTTTCCCCTTTCCCATGGAGCAGAGCGGTCATATTCTGGCTCAGAACAAATTCTCCTGCACCGGATTGGTCTTGCCATGCGCGCCCACCTCCATTTCCGATATATAACGATAATATCGTATCACAAACACACACAGAATTCAAGATAGTATGAATTTAGAAAAGGGTTAGCATTTCCTTACTGGATAAACATATTCGAATACCCCATCAGGCTCTCATCGACTTCGCGCGCGCACTCGCGGCCCTGCCGGATCGCCTTGACGACAAGCGACTGCCCTGTATGCATGTCGCCCGCGACGAAGATATTGTCCGCACTGGTCTTGAATCTGCCCGGTTCCGTCTTTACGTTGGTGCGCGCATCCAGCTCCAGCCTGAACGCGTCCGTGACATATTTCTGGCTGCCGAGGAACCCTGCCGCGATCAGCACAAGCTGCGCCTCCAGAACCTGCTCGCTCCCCTCAACTTCCTTCATGATCATTCTGCCGCTCTCAGCATCTTTTTCCCAGGTTAATTTCACAATCTTCACACCGCAGAGACTGCCGCTCTTGTCCTTGATAAACTCCTTGACGGTGGACTCATAGATGCGGGGATCATGCCCAAACAACGCAATCGCCTCCTCCTGACCGTAATCGGTCTTGCAGATTTTCGGCCACTCCGGCCACGGGTTGTTCTCTGCTCTTGTATCCGGGGCTTTGGGCATCATCTCAATCTGCGTCACTGACTTTGCGCCAAGCCGGATTGATGTTCCTACACAGTCATTTCCAGTGTCGCCGCCGCCAATGATGACCACGTCTTTCCCCTTTGCAGACACATAAGCGTTGTCCGCAAGATTGGAATCCAGAAGGCTCTTGGTCACACCTTTTAAGAAATCGACAGCAAAATAAATCCCTTTTGCATCTCTTCCCGGCGCATTGATGTCTCTCGGGTTAGAGGCTCCACATGCAAACACAATCCGGTCAAAGCCTTCCACAAGCTTCTTTGACTTGACATCCCTGCCAATATCGGTGTTTGTGAAAAATTTGACACCCTCCTCCTCCATAATCCTGATCTTGCGGTCGATGATGTGTTTCTCGAGCTTCATGTTCGGAATCCCGTACATCAGCAGACCGCCGAGACGGTCGCTCCGCTCAAAGACAGTGACATTGTGTCCTCTTTTATTCAGCTGGTCAGCCACGGCAAGACCAGCGGGGCCGCTTCCGATTACCGCGACAGTCTTGTTCGTGCGCACCCTGGGAGGCTTTGCGTCGGCAAGCCCTGTCCTATATGCATTCTCGATAATGGCATACTCGTTTTCCTTCGTCGCCACCGCATCGCCGTCCAGACCACAGGTACAGGCGTTCTCGCAGAGCGCAGGACACACTCTGGAAGTAAACTCCGGGAAGTTATTTGTCTTTTTCAGCCTGTTGTAAGCGCGCTCCCAGTTGCCTGTGTACACCAGGTCATTCCACTCCGGCACGAGATTGTGCAGCGGACAGCCGGAGGTCATTCCGGCGATCGTCATTCCCGACTGACAGAACGGCACACCGCACTCCATACACCTCGCGCCCTGCTTCTGCTGCTCCTCCACAGGAAGATGCTCATGGAATTCGTTAAAGTGTCTGATTCGTTCCCCGGGCGTTTCCGCCGTGGAAGTTTTTCTCTCATAATCTAAAAATCCTGTTGGTTTTCCCATCTTCTATAACCCATATTCCTTTCTATATTATGATACCTATACCGTACGCGTATTGGCGTAAAATGCCTCAATCTGTGCCTGCTCTGCGCTGAGTCCTTTCTCTTCCATCTGCACGATGGTCTTGAGCATTCTCTCGTAATCGTAAGGGATGATCTTCTTAAATTTCGGCAGATACTCCCCAAAATTATCCAGGATTTTCCTGCCTTTCACGGAATTAGTGCTCGTCACGTGTTCCTGAATCATCTCTTTGAGCTCAAGCACATCATATTTGTTGGTAATCTCGCTCATGGAGATCATTTCCTTGTTGACCCTCATGTACAGGTCGTTTTCCTCATCGAGGACATATGCGATACCGCCGCTCATGCCGGCTGCAAAATTCTTGCCTGTGCCGCCGAGCACGACGACGCGCCCGCCTGTCATGTACTCACATCCGTGGTCGCCCACGCCCTCGACCACTGCCACTGCACCTGAATTTCTGACGCAGAAACGCTCACCTGCGACACCGTTGATAAAGGCCTTACCGCTCGTAGCGCCGTACAGCGCCACATTTCCGACAATGATGTTCTCATCCTGCTGGAAGCTGCTTCCCTTCGGCGGATATACAATCAGTTTGCCGCCGGATAAGCCCTTGCCAAAATAATCATTTGAATCGCCGGCCAGCTCCAGTGTGAGACCCTTGGGAATAAATGCCCCAAAGCTCTGCCCGCCTGCGCCGTTGCAGCGCACGCGGAACGTATCATCCTCCAGCGTATCGTGATATCGTTTTGTGATCTCGGAACCAAAAATCGTACCAAACGAACGGTCCGTGTTGGTGACATCCACCTCGATGCTCTTTTTCCTGCCTGTTTCCAGCGCACCGCCAAGCTGCTTCAACAGCACTTTTTCGTCCAGTGTCTTTTCCAGCTCAAAGTCATACACCTGCTTCGGGTCAAAGACAGCTTTTTCCTTCTGATAGGGATTATTCAATATCAGACTCAGGTCGAGCTTCACTGTCCCCTTTGGAAGTTCGTCCTTCATCTTTAGCAGGTCTGTGCGCCCAACCAGATCGTCAACGGTCCGAACGCCCAGCTTTGCCATGTACTCGCGGAGCTCCTGCGCGATAAACCGCATGAAATTCACGACGTACTCCGGTTTGCCCTTAAAGCGCTTTCTGAGCTCTGGATTCTGTGTCGCGACACCTACCGGGCAGGTGTCAAGATTACATACTCGCATCATCACACAGCCCATCGTCACAAGCGGGGCTGTCGCAAAGCCAAACTCCTCCGCGCCGAGAATCGCGGCGATGGCAACGTCGCGCCCTGTCATCAGCTTGCCGTCCGTCTCGATGCGGACTTTATTTCTCAGACCATTCTGTATCAAAGTCTGATGCGTCTCCGCAAGTCCAAGCTCCCACGGAAGCCCGGCATTGTGAATCGAACTCTTGGGCGCTGCACCTGTACCGCCGTCATAACCGGAAATCAAGACCACCTGCGCGCCCGCTTTCGCAACGCCCGCAGCGACCGTGCCGACACCGGCCTCCGAGACAAGCTTGACACTGATCCGCGCATCTTTATTGGAATTTTTTAGGTCATAAATCAACTGTGCCAAATCTTCGATTGAATAAATATCATGATGCGGCGGCGGTGAGATCAGACCAACGCCGGGTGTGGAATGTCTCGTCTTTGCCACCCATGGATAAACCTTTCCAGCCGGCAGATGTCCGCCCTCGCCGGGCTTTGCGCCCTGCGCCATCTTGATCTGGATTTCCTGTGCGCTCACCAGATACCTGCTGGTGACACCAAAACGGCCGCTTGCGACCTGCTTGATTGCCGAGCAGCGGTTGAGCCCGTCCGGACCGATTACCATGCGCTCCAAATCCTCGCCGCCCTCGCCGGAGTTTGACTTTCCGTGAATCTGGTTCATCGCAATCGCAAGCGTCTCGTGCGCCTCCTTTGAAATCGAACCGTAGGACATCGCACCGGTCTTGAAGCGGGTGACAATGCTGTCCACGCTCTCAACCTCGTCAATCGGAATGCTCTTTTTCGGATAATTAAAATCCATCAGTCCTCTGATATTGCGGACGCTGTTCTCATCGTTGATCATATCCGAGTACTGCTGAAACATCTCATAGTCGCCCCTCTGGGTGGACTGCTGCAGCATATGAATTGTAGCCGGATTATATAAGTGCTCCTCCGCGCCGCCTCTTGACTTGTGCTGTCCAGGGCTGTCAAGCGTCAAATCGGTCGCAAGTCCGAGCGGGTCAAATGCAAGGGAGTGCAGATCATCCACTTCCTTTGCGATATCCTGCAGTGTAATGCCGCCCACTCTGCAGACAGTATTTGTAAAATATTTATTTACCACGTCCGCATCGATACCGATCGCCTCAAAAATCTGGGAACCCTGATAGGACTGAATCGTCGAAATCCCCATCTTTGACGCAATCTTGACGATGCCGTGAAGAATCGCAGCGTTGTAATCATCCACTGCCGCGTGATAGTCTTTATCCAGCATACCGTTGTCGATCAATTCTTTGATAGACTCCTGCGCCAGATACGGGTTCACCGCACAGGCACCGTAGCCAATCAATGCCGCAAAATCATGTACTTCCCTCGGCTCTGCCGATTCGATAATCAGTGCCACACTGGTTCTCTTTTTCGTGCGGATCAAGTGTTTCTGCATCGCTGACACTGCGAGCAGCGAGGGGATTGCCACATGGTTCTCATCCACACCGCGGTCTGAGAGGATCATGATATTGACACCCTCGCGGTAGGCGCGGTCAGCCTCCACATACAGGCGGTCAATCGCGCGCTCAAGGCTGGTATTCTTGTAATAGATAATCGGGATGACTTCAACTTTGAAGCCCTCACGTTTCATGTTCTTGATTTTCAGCAGGTCTGTTATCGTGAGAATCGGGTTGTTGACCTTCAGCACATTACAGTTCTTCTCCGTGTCGTGCAAAAGGTTTCCGTCTTTTCCAATATATACGGTCGTCGATGTGACAACCTCCTCGCGTATCGCGTCAATCGGCGGGTTTGTCACCTGTGCAAACTGTTGTTTGAAATAGTGTGACAGCTGGTGATGCGTCTTGGACAACACGGGAATCGGTGTGTCGACACCCATCGCGCCGATACTCTCGCCGCCGTTTTTCGCCATCGGCAGGATACTGGTCTGAAGCTCATCGTATGTATAGCCAAATGCCTTCTGCATACGCTGCCGCTCCTCGTCGGAGAACTCCGGCACGCGCACGTTTGGTATCTTCAATTCACTTAATGTGACAAGGTTGGAATCAATCCACGCTCCGTAGGGATGACTTTTCGCAAACTTTTCTTTGAGTGTGTCATCATCGACGACCTCGCCTTTTACCGTGTCGACCAGAAGCATTTTTCCTGGACGCAGTCTGTCCTTTCGTACAATCTTTGACGCATCGATCGGGAGCACGCCGACCTCTGACGACAATATCAACTGGTCGTCGGATGTGATGTAGTAGCGCGACGGCCTGAGCCCGTTTCTGTCGAGAACAGCTCCCATAATATCTCCGTCCGAGAACAAAATGGACGCCGGACCATCCCACGGCTCCATCATCGTCGCATAGTATTGGTAAAAATCCTTCTTGGACTGTGACATTGTCTTGTTGTTTGCCCACGGCTCCGGTATCGTGATCATGACCGCAAGCGGCAGCTCCATACCACTCATCACCAGAAATTCCAGCGTGTTGTCGAGCATCGCGGAGTCGGAGCCCTGCGCGTTGACAACCGGCAGCACCTTGTGGAACTCATGGCTCAGGAACTCGGATTCCATATTTTCCTCGCGGGCAAGCATCTTGTCAACATTGCCGCGGATCGTGTTGATCTCGCCGTTATGTACGATAAAGCGGTTCGGGTGCGCCCGCTCCCAGCTCGGGTTTGTGTTTGTCGAGAAACGGGAGTGTACGATCGCGATCGCAGACACATAGTCACTGCTCTGCAAATCTCTGAAAAATGTCCGAAGCTGTGTGACGAGAAACATTCCTTTATACACAATCGTCCTGCTGCTGAGGGACACTACATACGTATTGTCAGAGCTCTGCTCAAACACACGCCTTGCAATGTAGAGCTTCCTGTCAAATGCGAGCCCTTTCTCCACATTGGCCGGTTTCTTCACGAATGCCTGCATGATATTGGGCATACACTCCACGGCCTTGTGTCCGAGAACTGCCGGCACGCATGGCACTTCGCGCCACCCTAAAAATTCCAGTCCTTCCTTCTCAACGATAATCTCAAACATCTTCTTTGCCTGATTTCTCTTGAGCTCATCCTGCGGGAAGAAAAACATTCCGACGCCGTACTCCCGCTCTCCGCCAAGCGCAATTCCAAGCGGCTTTGTGGCTTTGACAAAAAAGTCATGGCAGATCTGGACTAAGATACCGACGCCGTCACCCGTCTTTCCCTCTGCGTCCTTGCCGGCTCTGTGCTCCAGATTCTCCACGATTTTCAAGGCATTCTCGACGGTCTCGCGCGTCTTTGCGCCTTTGATATTGACAACTGCACCGATTCCGCAGTTGTCATGTTCAAACTCTGCTCTGTGAAGCGGTGCTTCCGGGACATTCATCTTTGCATCAAACATCTTATCTCTCCTTTTTCCAAATTGCGTAGGGGAAGACTTTTCCCTACGCGCACGCCGGGCACCCGTCAGCTCCAGCTGACATACTTCCTCTGGATGCCCGTACGCACAAAAAAGCAACCAAAAAACAGCTGTTAACCGCCTTTGGTTGCTCAAAATCCAATATCAACTTGTGCTTTTCACATTATATGAAATTTTTTCTGATTTGTAAAGCTTTTCTTCCTATTTTTTCAAAAAAGTTCCGATATAGCATATTAACTCGTGCGTTTTGACGCACTGACACGAAATTCACTTACACGACTACCTCCACAATTGTCTTGCTACCGACCCGAATCTCCTCTAATATGTAAATGCAGAACCTTATCAATTTCCCCTCAGCCACGCATCCCTTTTGGTGGCATAAAGCGCTTTAAAAATATCAATATCTTCCAGCGTCGTTATCTTGATATTCTTGTTGGAGCCACACGAAAAATGAAGCTCCTCTCCCAGCTCCATCATCAGTGTGTTCGTATATA
>CAMWXA010000152.1 GCA_947178035.1 uncultured Lachnospiraceae bacterium
AATATATTCTGTCCCCACTATCCGTCACAACAACACTTTCACCCACATACTGTTTCAAATAGAACTCGACTTCATCCCAATCAATATTTTGCTTATTTGCAAAGAGTATATCAGGAATCACAACCACTTTGCTGCCATACTCATCTTGCATTATTTCTATTTTTTTCATATACCTGCTTCCTCTTTTGCCTGCAATATTATTGATTTCTATAGAGCATGTTTCATCTCACACAATTAATCCCTTGCTCTCATCACATCCAAGAATGATATTGAGACACTGCACTGCCGCACCAGACGCGCCTTTTCCAAGATTGTCAAAACGCGTGCTGACGAGCATTCTGTCCTCATTTCCTGTCACATAGATTTCAATGCCGTCCCAGCCAGAGCATGTATTTCCAGCTAAGAATCCGTTATAGTCCGCTTCCCTGCCAAAAGGCATCACCTTGACAAACTGCTCTCCCTCATAATATTTTGCAAACATCGCGTGTACGCTCTCCGGTGTCGGCTTGTCCCTCAGCAAATCCGTGTAAAACTGCAGTGTCACCACCATACCGCTGTAGTAATCGCAGATTAAGGGTGAAAAAAGCGGCATCTTTTCAAGCCCTGTGATCTTCTGCATCTCTTTCAAGTGCTTATGGTTCTGATTCAGCGCATACTCCCGCGGCGCGTCAAGCTCTTTGTCCCGCTCGTCCGCCTCGTACACAGCAATCGTCTTCCTGCCCGCCCCGCTGTATCCCGACATTGCAAACGCTGCGACCGGATAATCCTTCGGAAGCATTCCCTCCGCGATCATCGGATAGGCGATTGTAATAAAACCTGTCGCATAGCAGCCGGGCACCGCGATCCGCTTTCCTGTCCTGACCGCCTCCCTGTGTACCCCGGAAAGCTCTGGATAGCCGTACGCCCATCCGGGTTCTGTGCGGTGCGCCGTCGATGTGTCGATAATGATCGTGTTGTCATTCTCGACCATCGCCACAGCCTCCCTCGCCGCCGCATCCGGCAGGCACAGGAATGTAATGTCCGACGCGTTGATATATTTTCTGATTTCCGCTGGGTCTTTCCTCAGCTCTGACGGGATTTTTAAGATTTCAATATCATCCCTTCCCTCAAAGCGCTCAAAGATGCGCAACCCGGTCGTTCCCTCACTTCCATCGATAAATACTTTTTTCATTTGGATTCTCCTCTGTTGTTCTTCTATTCAATATACCTATCATAAGGCGATTGTAGGGAAAAGTCAAATGATATCCAACTGTGGAATTCGATCTGTTATCTCAAAAGATATTTTGTTCCACGGTTCTTCCCATCCGATTGAATCAATCCCATCTCACAAAACTTTGTCAGATAACGTCTTGTCGTTGACTCTGCCATACCAGTGATCTCTGACATGGTTTTCGTTGTCACAAAGTCTGCCGTTTCAAAGGCCTGGAATAGTAAGCAATAAAACATTTTTTCTTTATCACTCATTTTATCGCTCATTTTATCGCTCATTTTATCGCTCATTTTAATATCAAAAGCAAACCCTTCCCGTATATAGATTGTTGTCTCCAAATAAGTTCGCTCTTCATCCATCTCAAATTCCGGCTCTGGAGAACCATTATTCCTCAGCTCACGAAGAATTTTCGTAATTCCAGTTCCCTGTTTTTCTGCCAAATCGATTTCTTTAAACAGCTCACCTATTCTGCGATTTCGATATTTCCGCGCCTTAGCCTTACCAGATACAAATTTGTCCAGACGAATCCACTTCGCTAATCCCGGATAATTTATAATGATAATACGATCGATATAGATTCTTATCTCCACAGGCTCCGGCTCGCGATACGATTTGTGAAAAACTGCATTGACCAAAGCTTCCTCCAAAGCATTATATGGATAATTAAAAAACCTCTCAGACTCCGCCTGCCCCTGTATTTTGACTACTTTTTCTTCGATCACATTGGTCTTGATATAATCCAGTGCATCTCTCACCTGTTTCCATATAGGTCCATAAAATGTTTTTTCAATAAAATCATCTGATCCCTCCGCTTCCACCGTATTAAATTTCACCAAATCAATCTGCGCACCTGGAATGAATTTATCTGGTCTTTCCGCAAACATTAAGACGCCGATATTTCTGATGTCTAATCCGGCATCTGTTTCATCCGCAACTTCCAAGGAAACAAGCAATTCTTCCATAGTACATGAGTTCCTATCTTTTGCCAAAGTACTATTACTATCCATGAGAAAGTCTTCCAGATATCCTCGTCTGATGTCTTTCATTGTCGCCTTTCTGTTCACCCGATCATCATATGGCACTGAATTAAACTTGTCAAACAACTCTGCAATCTCATCTTTTTTAGCAGCTGTTGTTAACGATGCCGGCCGAATCCAATACTGCATTCGCTTATCTGAACTTTTCCCTTTCTCAATATAGACATTCACAGGTGCCTGATATGGCCCGCTGTCTCCTGCGGTACACCAAAGGTATATTAAATACACCCCTGAATCCTGATAATTAACTACTTCTATCTTAGGAATATACCGCGGTGATATTTGATTACAATACTGAAATATTTTCTGCTGTATAGAGTCAACTTCCATAATTGGCACACCTTGAGGCGGCAATAAGGGAATCCCCTCATCAGCCCGAACCCCAATCACCAGATAACCACCATTCATATTATTATAATCATTCGCAAAAGCACAGATTGTATGAATGATATCATTCGGATTCCAGCCTTCCTTGTACTCTACACGATCCTGCTCTACCACCCGTCCGGCAAGTAATGTATCAATTTTTAATGGGATCATCTGCCTCCTCCTGCCTCTTCTGAACAATTCCGCTTTATCAATATAAAACATATTAATGTTTCCCACAATTATTGTCAATCTCATTTTTTAAGGGATTCTTGTCAACTTCTACAGGGCGGTAATGGTCTATCTGGAAAAACTCTCTAACGAGGAGTGTGACATCTACCGCCCCCTGAATGTGTTTGCCGCCGAATCTTTGCTCTTTTTTCAATCAAATAGATGCTGCGATCCACTTGGCCATCGAAACAGCGGGAATCGCGTAGAGAAGAGTTATCTTCCTCCTACTCGAACGCAGGGCACCCGTCAGCCCCAGCTGACATACTTCCCTGGGGTGCCCGTGTGCACAAAAAACAGAGCTGAATTCTCCCAATAGGGTATCCAGCTCTGTCCGTTGATCATCCATCACCAATTATATACGTAATCCCCGCAATACAGGTGTTGTATGCACTTCAAAATCCTGTACTCCATCATCCCTTCCATCTATGATCAGTGATAAATTGATTCCGCTTCATACTCCAGCACCGCGCCGCTGTAGGCATCGATTGTGAGTTCGTACTCCGTCGTTCCGCTGACAAACTCCAGTTCATACTCCCAGCGGCCGTCGTCATAGTCCAGCTTGGCCTTGGTAAAACGGGCCTGACTAGCAGACAGACCCGCGCGGTCAAGCGCGATGCTCTTTGCTTTCTCCATCCCAATCTGGGAATTGCTGGTATTCTGTGCGGGCGCTGTCCAGCTCTCCACATCCTGGTCAAATTTCAGAATCGCTCCTGTGACGGCATCAATCTCATAGTCATATTCCTGGTAAGCGTCGGTGTAAAATTCCACATCATACTCCCAACAGCCGTCATCAAAGTCCAGCTTACACTTGATGAAACGTACCTGCCCCTGCGTCAGTCCGGCATGGCCAAGCGCGATGGTCTTTGCCTTCTCCTCACCGATATAAGCGCCGTTTGCCTGCTGCGCAGAGGGTACTTGTGTACTATCAGGCGTCTGTCCAAAACTGTCCGCATCTGTAATCAGAATATCATCACTGCTGACAAAGCTGACTGTATCTGTGTCTTTATCCCATTGTGCCTCTTTACCTATCAGCTGTCCGACTGCAGGCAGGGGCAGATAGGTGGCGCCGTTGTAGAACGCCGGACAGAGCGGATTGCCCTGGGCGTCAGCAAAGGTGCAGGGCACACCGTCCAGTGCGATGGTAAATTCAGGGCAAAGCTGAATCTGGACATTCTGCTGTGCCGGGTTCTGGTCCAGGCTGCCTGTCACAACCGCGGCAATCCTGATTCCTGAGAGGTTATAAGTCAGCGTTGTCTGGTCCCAGTTTATATTTTTTCCCGTCAGCTCACCAACCGCGCGCAGGGGCAGATAGACCACATCATTGTACAGTATGGGGTGAATCTGCGCGCCGGACGCGGAAAAAAAGGTCCATGCGGCACCGTCCACCGTGACAGTGATGCCGGGATCGATGGCAGCGTTGACAGTCTCCGCCGCCAGAATGTTCAATGGCAGCAGGCCAGCCAGCATCGCTGCACACAGCAGCGCTCCTGCCAGCCGTTTTACTCGTTTTCTAAACACTTCGTACATAAATACCTCCTTCATTCTGTGCTCTAAGAGCCATACTTACCCGCGAGCACATCTTCCACCTGTTTCATTACTTTTTATTTATGCCCTGACCTGGACAAGCCAGAACCAAAATATTGCCATTTTGCGCAGGATTTCATAGTTAAACGCCTAATGGTCATAAGGTTCCGCTGACCATTCGTGGATAAGTCCGCTGTAGGCATCAATCTCAAACTTATACTCCATGCCATCATAAAGAATCTTGCCTTTATAGCGCAGTGCCCCGTCGTCGTAGTCCGTCTTAAACTTCTGAATATCAGTCACGGCTGCGCCGGGAACCTGGTCAAGCGCCAGCTGCTGTGCCTGCTCCGCCGTGATGGTGTTCGTGTTCCCCTGCTGAGGAATACTATGTTCCGTATCATAGTCGTAGCTGATCACTGCTCCGCTATAAGCGTCAATCTCGTAATCGTACTCTTTATAATCCGCGGTGTCAAACTCCACATCGTACACCCATCCGCTGTGCTCATGTTCGAGTTTGACGCTGATCTTTGTCACCTGACTGATATCCAGTCCCGCGTGCTCCAAGGCATAGCGTTTGGCCGCATCCTCACCGATATAGCTGTCCGTACTGACACCCGATGCCGCTGGTGTGATATCTGAACCGCCATTTTGAGCTGACGGTATGGTGCCTGCACTACTTTCCGACGCGGGCAGTGTCATTTCTGCAGAGCTTTCCGATCCGGATGATGTCATTTCTGCAGAACTTTCCGGCGCGGCAGATGCCGTATCTGTACTACTGTCCGATTCCGATGTAGTATACGTATCAGCATCCGCGACCGGCAACACGTCCGTCCTTGCGGGCTCCTCCAGTGCAGGGCCGCTGATAACCACACCCGTGAGGGCATCAATCTCATATTGATAATCCTTCCCTCCCGCTTCAAAGCTGACCTGGTAATAATCCAGTCCCTCCCGTGTATTCATATCCGTGCTGAGCTGGCTGACGTCCTGCTCCGACAGGGAAGCCATCTCCAGAGCTGTCCTTTTTGCTGTGTCGGCTCCGATATATCCCATCCTGCTCTGCTGCGGGGCACAGCCTGCAAGGAGCAGTGCGACAAGTCCTCCGACACACATAAGTCTTTTTCGTTCCATATCAGACTCCTTTCCTGTTGATAAGGAACTGTTAAGAATGAACTTTGCAGATGACGCAGTATCAATCTTTTTATGCAAGGCGGAGGAATGAGGCGTACTGGGGTACGCTGATTGACGACAACGCGGCATAAGAAGATTTAGACAAGTCAGATGTAAAGATGAATTCTTTAACTGTTCCTAAATATATCTTATCGCAAAAACATGAAATCTACATGAAATCTATTGAAATTTTTTTAAATTGCTATATAAGTTCCCTGTCGCTGGGCAGATGGAGCGTAAAAGTGCTGCCCTTGCCTGGAATGCTCTCAAGTGTCATATATCCGCCGTGCGCACGCGCGATCTGCCTGACGATCGCAAGCCCCAGCCCGGCTCCGCCCTCGCTGCCGCGCGCAGCATCCACCCGGTAAAAGCGCTGCCAGATCTTATCCTGCTGGTCGGGGGCGATGCCGATGCCGTTGTCCCGCACCTGCAGCAAAACCTCGCTGCCGCTCTGACAGGCGGACACCCACACGCAGCCGTCCGGCACACCATACTTGAATGCGTTCTCGACCAGGTTGCGAACCAGTCTGGACAGCAGAGACGGGTCCGCCATGACAGAAATCTCCTCCTGCAGATCCAGAATCAGACGATGGGACTCATAGGGCAGCTCCTCAGACAGTGAGCACAGCAATTCGCTCAAATTCACCCGCTCCAGCTGTGCCAGCTCTGTTCCCTGTTCCAGCCGCGTCATGCTCAGAAGCTGGGCGATGAGTTCGGACATCCTGTCAGCCTGTCGGTGGATCATGGCGATTGTCTCCTGCCGTTCCTCCAAAGTTTCGTCATACTTTTCTGCATACTCACAGGCTCCCTTGATGATGGACACAGGGGTGCGCAGCTCGTGGGAAGCGTCCGCGGTAAACTGCTTCTCCGACTCAAAGGACAGCTCCAGTCTCTGAAACAGCTGGTCAAACGTGCCTGCAAGCTGGGAGAACTCATCCTGTCCGGGCGGAAGACCGATGCGCCGTGACAGGTCGTGTGCCTCATTGATAGACGCAGCCGTGGCCGTGATGCTGTCCAGCGGGCGAAACGCCTTTCTGACAATCCAGTAGCTTCCCAGAGCAGCCCAAGCCATAAATGCGGGCATAATGACCATGGCGACCTTTAGCAGGTTCCGTGTGAGCTGCCTGTTGTCCGGCGCCTCTATCATGCCGCGCAGCCACACGCCATTTTCCCAGCCCACTGGAAACCACAGATCCAACACCAGATATTTCCCGGTTCCGGTGCTGACCTCCCGCGTCAGCCCATTCTGGAACTCCTCCTCCGCCGTGAAGGAAATCGGCAGCTGTCCGGCCAGCAGCGCCTTGTTTTTGCTGTAGATTATAGTGGACACCCCGCTCTGGTAAAAACGAAAATCGTCCCCCAGTTCCAGGCGTCCGTTGACCATACCGGTCTGTGTCAGATTTTCCCGCACAATCCCTGACAGCTGGTTCATCGCAGTCCGCATGGACACCAGCCGGCTGATGGACAGCAGAAATACCAGCAGCAGGCTTGCCAGAAGCCCCGCCAGCAGCGTGAGCCAGACTGCGATTCTGAGCTTTACCGACAAACCTTTCATGCCTTATCCCCCGCTTCGTCCGCCCGAAGCACCCAGCCGACACCCCGGATTGTATGCAGCAGCCTGCACATTCCCTCACCATCAATCTTCTTGCGCAGTTTGCTCATGTACACATCTATATTGTTGGAATTGCCGGAGTATTCGTAGTTCCATATCTGGTTTTCCAGCTGCTCCCGCGACAGGACAATGCCCTGATTCCGCACCATATATTCCAGAATCGAAAATTCTTTTGGCAGAAGCGCAATCTCCTTCCCGCCGCGGCTCACGCTTCTGCGCTCGATGTCCACCGTCAGGTCAGCGACAGAAATCTGGTTCCTGCGGCTGCCTGTGCGCTTGCGCGTCATCGCCCGGATGCGGGCGAGCAGTTCGTCGAACGCAAAGGGCTTGACCAGATAGTCATCTGCCCCCAGATCCAGCCCCTTCACGCGGTCAGCAACAGAATCCTTCGCGGTGAGAAACAGCACCGGCGTGTCCATATCCTTCTCCCGAATCTGCCCAAGCACCTTGTAGCCATCGAGCTTGGGCATCATCACATCCAGCAGGACTGCATCATACGCCGCCCCCATCAGGCAGACAAGCGCCTCCTCCCCGTCAAAACAGCAGTCCACGCTGTAGCCCTCTTTTTTCAATGTCTTTTGAATCAAACGGTTCATATCCCGCTCATCCTCCACAACCAAAATCCTCAAAAAACACACCTCCTCACAGTTTCATTCAGTTTATCATCTGCCGCAAATCCCGTCAATAAACATCATTTTTCTTTTCCTATTTTCTCTTTTCCCAAATATTCCAGCAGCATACAAATGCCAGCAGCGCCAGCCCGATTCCCACAAGGACTGTTGTCAGCCCCCATTTGTCCGCCAGTATTCCGGCAGCAGGAAACAGCACAATCATCCCAATCGAAAAAAACAAACTGTTTACAGAGATGAGTGTCGCGCGCTGTCCCGATGGAATCAGGCTGTTTAGCTGTTCCGACTGCACAGGATAAAGCACCGAGTTAAAAAAATTAGCTGCGAGCAAAGCTGCAATCGAGACTACCAGACTGCGCCCCCCGTATCCCAGAAATGCCGCAGCGATGACAAGCGCGCCAACCACGCCGGTTTTTCTGCCAAATCTTGCAAAAATCCGCTCGCTCATGGCTGCCCCGGCACAGGAGACCCCGCCGACCGCCAGCATAATCAGACTGATCTGAATCTTATTGTATCCCAGGTCATAATAGTACTGCTGGCTGTAAAAAAACAACAATGTCTGCGCTGCAAACACCACAGAATAATAGACAATCACATGCAAAATACGGCGGTCTGACCGCAGAATCCCAAAACATGTCTTAAAATGAGTACACACTACTTCACTGACTGATTTTTGTCCGTCATCCGCATCGGCGTAAGGCGCTTCTGTCATCAGCACAACCGGAACCAGCGCAAGTACCGCAATCACCACACATGCGCTGTAGCACCAGAAATAGGAAAACTCCGCAAGAATCCCTCCCACAACGGTCGCAATCCCCTGCGAAACTTCCATAATCATGTTCAGCCTGCCGCACACGCGCAGATACTGTTCCTCCCGCCCGGCGTATTTCATGCTGTCATACACAAGCGCTTCCTCCGAACCGGAATTCAGATTATTTCCCAGCGCCTGTATCACAAAGCTCAATGCGAAAAACCAGAAACTTCTGGCAAAAAGCATGATTATGCAGGATACCGCGATACATAGTTTGCTCAGAATCATACTCTTTTTCCTGCCGAGCAGATCCGCGACCGCACCGGAAGGAATCTCAAACACGATGCTCGTCGCGTGGTAAATTCCTTCCACAAGACCAATCTGCGCCAGATTTAACCCACAATACGCAAGGTAAAGAACCCATATGGAACTCTGCATATTCAGGTTTGTTATGAATGTAATGATATAGTCCAACGCAATGTTTCGCCTTAATCTGGCTGTTAATTTGTCCTTTGTTTTATTTTCTGTTATTTGAACCATCTGTAATTCCTCTCTTATTATAAATACATGGAACCGAAATCCCTTCTTCACTGTTTCTGCGCAGGGTGCGTGTTGTTCTAACAACGCTTTCCCCCTCGCGCCATGTGCATAATAAAAACAGCCCGACCCTGTCGTTTACATACTGGTCAAACTGTTCTGGAATTACTGCGGTATTTGATACTTCCCTGCCAGCCAGGAACCGCCGGCATGTTAGCGGCCAACAGTCCCTAAAACTTCATAGCTATGGCGAAAAAAGGGCGCAGTAATCCCGTAAACGCGATTTTCTGCACGTTTTTGACATAGAACTGCTGCTGCATACTGGTGTGTAGCCCAATCCGTTCATACTGCGTCCTCCTTTCCAAAATTGGTAGTGTCAAGTCTACTACCTGATTTTTCTATTCAAAGCCTTTATTTTCGGGA
>CAMWXA010000153.1 GCA_947178035.1 uncultured Lachnospiraceae bacterium
GCCTCTGGATATTTTCCACCATTCCGCTGCCGACTGTAAAAAGGGCGGTGAACAGGATCGCGGTGAGTGCGATCGCCGTCACAGCAATCCAATTTCGCGCTGCATTGGCTCTAAAGCTGCGGCTGGAGAGACGGCGGACTGCTTTTTTGCTGTCTACTTGAAACAAAGTTATCTCAAACATTTTTATCACCTATAATCCTTCCATCTTCAATGCGTATGATTCTGTCTGCCATCTGTGCAATCTCCTCGTTGTGTGTGATCATGACAATTGTCTGTGAAAAGCGCGCGCTTGTCACCTTTAACAGTCCCATCACGTCGAGGCTTGTTTTGCTGTCGAGGTTTCCGGTCGGCTCATCGGCGAGGATGATCGCGGGTTTGGACGCAAGTGCGCGGGCGATTGCGACTCTTTGCTGCTGTCCGCCGGAAAGCTGGTTTGGCAGGTTGTTGACCTTTTCGGTCAGACCGAGCGTCTCCAGAATCGTTTCAATGTGGGATTTATCAATCTTGTTTCCGTCCAGCTCGATCGGCAGAACAATGTTTTCATATACGTTCAGCACGGGGACGAGATTGTAGTTTTGAAAGATAAAGCCGATTTTTCGCCGGCGAAAGATTGTCAGCGATTCGTCTTTCAACGAAAAGATATTGCTGCCCTCCACCTCGACGGAGCCATCCGTCGGACGGTCAAGACCGCCGAGCATGTGCAGAAGCGTTGACTTGCCGCTGCCCGAAGTCCCGACAATCGCCGCAAATTCGCCGTCCGAAATCGATAAATTGATACCGTCCAGCTCTTTTACGACGGTGTCGCCGCTGCCGTAGTATTTTTTCAAATTGGTTGCTTTTAAGATGTCCATCACATTACCTCCAAATCTAATAACAGAATCACTTTGGGAACAGTTCCTTAGGTACTCTTGCACATGAAAAATAGTGTATGCAAAACAGTTTCGTTCCTTACATACACTATGGTAACAGGGAATTCTTTCTCAATTCTTTCTGAAATCTTACAGTTCTGAAAGAATCCAAATTTATTTTCGCGGTAAAAATACAGAAAATACAGAACCCTTTCCTTTTTCGGAGGACACTTTAATGTATCCGTTTTCCTTCGAGAGGATTTCCCGCGCCAGATACAGCCCAATGCCAACGCCGCGCTCGTCACGCACCTCGGGGGAGCGGTAAAAGCGCGCAAATATCCTGACGGTTTCCTCCTCCGACAGGCCGATGCCTGTATCTGTGATTTGGACACATGCAAACATTTCATATTCCTTTGCGCTGACGGTGACGGTGCCGCCGGCGGCTGTATATTTGATCGCATTGTCAACAATATTTGACAGTGCCTCCGCCGTCCATTTCAAGTCAAAAACAGCGGTGCAGCCGGGTACAGATGTGACGCGGTAGTGAACCCCTTTGGCGTCTGCAGCGTCGCGGCAGTCAATATATTCGACGAGTTTTTGGATGCTGTTTTCCTTTGGAACGACATTTATGATACCGTTTTCCAGACGGGAAGTCTTGATCAGGGATGCGGTCAGGAAGCGCAGCTTCTCTGTCTGTTCCTCGATCTGGGCCGCGATTCTTCTGGCGTTGTCATCGAGCGCGGGGATCTCCTTGAGGAGCTGGGAGTACAGTAAAATATTGGATATGGGTGTCTTTGTCTGGTGTGAGATATCCGCAATCAGCGTCTTAATATTGTCCTTTTCAGAATTGATCTGTTTTAAGGAGATGCTTCCCGATGACAGGTATCGGTGCATTTTTGATTCTATTTTGGACAGTTTTTCTTCGGTAAAAGTGCTCTCGGTGAAGGTGTTGTCGATCGCGCTGTCCAGCATTTTGTCAAGCTTGGATAAAATTTTTGCTGTGTGCAGATAGAGCACAACAATGACTGCGAGCAGTATCAGGATGACGATTCCGGCGATATAGTTCATTTCTGAGGCTCCCATACATATCCGATTCCGTAAATGGACTTGATTGGCACACCGGGCAGTTTTTGGCGCAGCCGTGTCACCGCGACCGACAGTGCGTTTTCTTCGACAAACTCCGCATGGTCCGTCCAGACGCGGTCAAGCAGCATTTCGCGCGGCAGGGTTTGTCCGGGATTTTGCGTAAATATTTTTAAGAGCCGCTGTTCCGTCTTGCTGAGCTCGACTGGTGTGCTGCCGGCAAGGAATTTCATACTGCCAAAATCAAACACAAAGTTTCCCGAGCGGAAAACATCATTGTCGCTTTGCCTGCGCCGCAAGACAGCATTTACCCTTGCGCGCAGAACCGCGAGCGAAAAAGGTTTTGTGATATAGTCATCGGCGCCCGTCTCAAGACCGGCCACAATATCAATCTCCATATCGTTGGCAGTCAAAAAGATGATGGGCAGGCTGCTTGTCTGCCTGATTTTGCGGCAGAAATCAAGACCGCTGCCGTCAGGCAGATTGATGTCCAGGATCATCAGATCAATGCTGCTGTCCAACAGTTTTTTCGCCTCCTCTACGCAAAAGGCCTGCAGAATGACATCATTGCCCAGGGATAATGCAATGCCGTTGTTCAATGCGCGATCGTCCTCCACTATCAGGATTTTCATGATGATGTTCCTTTCTTCAGATTTTTATATATAAGATATTTTTTAAACGTAATATTTTTATATAGTACGAGATATTTTCCAATACGGAATATTGCATTCTATGGGATAAATTGAATCCCTCAACAGACGGAAAATATTGTCTTCTTCATCATATCAACAGATAAAAGCTGCGTCAAGTGCTCTACTATTTTTTCAGACGCGTGAACAATAGGAATCTGTGATGCTGCAATCTTGCTATTTGGCCGGGGGCATGATAAAATTGTGGTTACAATATGGGCGTTTCGGGAAAGGGGCAGCTGAATGGGAAAAACGTTTAATGTGAGTGGCGTCTGTGTGCCAGACCTTCACTATATGGTTGATCTGGAAAACAGACTTGAGGCAATCAAAGTGATGGTCGACGCAGGGCAGTATTTTACCATCAACAAGGCGCGGCAGTATGGGAAGACGACCACACTGCGGGCGCTGGCGGGGTATCTTCAGGGAGATTACATTGTCGTCAGTCTGGATTTTCAGCGGATGAGCTACTCGGATTTTTCAGCGGAAGCCGCTTTTGTGAATGGCCTGGCACGAGAAGTCCTAAAGAGAGTCCGGCGCATGGAGAATGTTTCAGCACAGGTGAAGACAGAATTGGCAGAATTGTCAGAAAAAACGAACAACAATGTCCGAATGGCAGATATTTTTGACTGTTTTAATCACTGGTGCGAACAGTCAGAGAAACCGGTTGTGCTGCTGGTCGATGAGGTCGACACCGCAGCAGACAATCAGGTGTTTCTGGATTTTCTGGCACAGCTCAGGGCCTGTTATCTTGACAGAATGGAGACACCGACATTTCAGTCAGTGATTCTTGCCAGTGTATATGACGTTCGCAATATGAAGCAGAAGATACGCCTGGAGAAAGATCATAGACAGAACAGTCCCTGGAACATTGCTGCAAAGTTTCGGGTGGACATGAGCTTTTCCGCAGAAGAAATTGCCGGGATGTTAAGGCAATATGAGGAGGACCATGACACTGGAATGGACGTGGCGGCAATTGCCAAATGGCTTTATGACTATTCGTCTGGCTACCCGTTCCTTGTATCGGCACTCTGCAAGGAAATCGATGAGGAAATTGCCGGAACAACAGCGTTTCCGGACAGTCATTCTGCGTGGACAAAGGCGGGGGTATTGGAAGCGGTAAAAAGACTGCTGTCTGAAAAAAATCCTTTGTTTGAGTCGTTAATCGGAAAATTAAATGACTATCCAGAGATGAAGAGCATGATTTACCAGCTTTTGTTTCAGGGACAGGTGATTGCTTACAATGCAGATGACCAGGCGACGGATATGCTGCGTCTGTTTGGGTTTATCACAGTGGAGCGTGAAACAGTACGGATAGCAAACAGGATTTTTGAGACGCGGCTTTATAACTATTTTCTCACGCTGCCAGAAGTCCAGAATGGAGACCTCAACAGGCTGGCTTTGCAGGATAAGAATCAGTTTGTCCGGAATGGACGATTGGATATGGAACGGATTCTTACGAAATTTGTGGAGCATTTTGATGATGTTTATGGTGACCAGGACAAGCGATTCCTTGAGGAAGACGGACGGCGCTATTTTATGCTCTACTTAAAGCCGATCATCAATGGAACTGGGAATTACTATGTGGAATCGCGGACCAGAAATCAGGAGCGCACAGATCTGATCGTTGACTATCGCGGAGAACAATATATTATAGAAATGAAAATATGGCGCGGAAATGCTTATCATGAACGCGGTGAGGAGCAGCTTGCAGGCTATCTCGATCATTACCATCTGAAAAGAGGATACCTGCTCAGCTTTCAATTCAATAAGACAAAAGCGGCTGGTATCAGAGAGATAAAAGTCGGCGACAAAGTAATCATTGAAGCTGTAGTATAAAGAGACAAGAAACCTGTACCAAAATCACATAGCGGCATAAACTGCTAAAAAATACCAATATACACGTATACAAGTTATTGACAGAATGGGAATAGTTGTTATATAGTAGGAAAGGAAAACTGGTACATGATTGCGTATGAATGATGGAGGTTATGGAAAAATGAAGGCATACAAGGATTTAAGCAAGGAAGAACTGCGCGCACTGCAGACAAAGCTGCAGGAAGAGTATGAGACGCTGAAGGAATCAGACATTAAACTTGACATGTCGCGCGGAAAGCCGGCAGCAGACCAGCTTGACCTGTCCGTCGGCATGCTTGACGTGCTGAACAGCAAGTCTGTGTTTAAGGGCGAGGACAAAGTGGATCTCAGAAATTACGGGGCATTTGACGGAATCAAGGAGGCGAAGCAGCTCTTTGCGGAGCTTATGGAGTGTCCTGTTGACCATGTGATGGTATTTGGCAATTCGAGCTTAAGTATCATGTATGATTTGATTTCAAGGGCGATGGTACATGGAATCGGCGGCAATACGCCGTGGTGCAGACAGGAGAAAGTAAAATTCCTGTGTCCTGTTCCGGGATATGACAGACATTTTGCCATCACGGATAGTTTTGGCATCGAGATGATCAATATTCCGATGGATGAGAACGGACCGGATATGGATCTGGTTGAGAAGTATGTCAACAACGATTCCGCTGTCAAGGGAATCTGGAATGTTCCGAAATACACCAATCCCGCAGGCGTTGTGTATTCTGACGAGGTTGTCAGGAGATTTGCGAACTTAAAGCCGGCGGCACCTGATTTCAGAATTTACTGGGACAATGCATACGCGTTTCATCATGTCTATGTGGACAATAAGGTGGAGATGCTCAATATCGTGACGGAGTGCGAGAAGGCAGGAAATCCCGATATGTATTACCAGGTGTGCTCGACATCGAAGGTTACGTTTCCGGGCGCGGGCGTGGCGGCACTCATCACATCACCCACAAACCTCGCGGAGGTCAAAAAGACAGTGTCCCTGCAGACGATTGGATTTGACAAGATCAATCAGATGCGCCATGTGATGTATTTTAAGAACGCGGCAGGTGTGCACGCGCATATGGAAAAGCATGCAGCGCTGTTAAAGCCAAAGTTTGAGGCGGTTTTAAATTGTCTCGAGGAAGAGCTTGGCGGGTTGGAAATCGGAAGCTGGATCAGACCGCTCGGCGGATACTTTATCGCATTTGACACCCTGGAGGGCTGCGCGAAGCGTGTCGTGGAACTCTGCAAGGAGGCCGGCGTGGTCATGACACCGGCTGGCTCGACTTACCCGTACATGAAAGATCCGGCAGACACGAGTATCCGTATCGCGCCGACACTTCCGACGCCGGAAGAACTCAAGCAGGCGTGTGCAGTCTTTGTGCACTGCGTGAAGCTGGCATCGATTGAGAAGTATTTAGGATCTGTAGAAAAATAACTGACGCATCTTGACTTGTCTATTTCTCCGATTATAAATTTCATATGCATGGGCATATGAAATTGGCAAAAAGCCTCGCCGTAGCCCGCTACGACTACGTTTTTTGACATACATCCTCGAAGAAATATCCTACGCAAGCTGCATCAATTATTTTCCTACAGCTCCTTAGCTGATTAATATTTTTTATTATGAAAATCTCCTGGAGCAGAGAATGCTGTTGAGGCATTGCTGCTTTGGGGGATTTTTTTGTATTCAATGAAATGATATATAAATAAACAGCATAAAACAGTTGACAACAGTTGCAAGCTGTTATATACTGTTAACATCAAGAGAGCATGAAAACTCTTTTGCCGGAAACTGTTGGATTGGACTTGCAGCAGTTTCTGCGTGTTCATGAACAAATAACATAGAGTTTCCGCGTCCTGAAAGTCTATATACAGTGCGGCAGAAATGCCCTGTTGTATATGGTAGCAGTTCCCGCTGTTCGTTGCGCAGTGATGGAGGCATAGGACGAGGTACTCAGCAAATAAAGGATGTGGGTAAAACGATGAATTTGATAATTAACCACACTTCAATGCAGCCGGTCTATGAGCAGATTGTGTGTCAGGTGAAGGACAGGATTATGCATGGGGAACTGATGGAGGAGACGATGCTCCCGTCTGTCAGGACGCTGGCAAAGGATATCAAGGTCAGTGCGCTGACGGTCAAGAAGGCGTATGACCAGCTGGAAGCGGAAGGGTTTGTCGTCACAGTGCACGGCAAGGGAAGTTTTGTGGCGTGCGCGAATCAGGCACAGATGCTTGAGGAGAAGAAAAAGGAAGTGGAGTCCGAGTTTGAGCAGACGATTCGGAAGGCGCGCAGCTGCGGCATGGAGGATAAGGAGATACAGGAATTGTTCGAGATTGTTCTCGAGGACAGCTAGAGTGTGTTTGAATTGACAAGTGTGCGAGGACACAGACTTGTATGTAATTGGGAAAGGCGGGGGATGCTATGGTTAAGCTGAACAATGTGGTCAAACAATATGACAATTTCCGGTTGGAGTGCTCGATGGAGATACCGACAGGGCAGGTTACAGGACTGATCGGAAGAAACGGAGCCGGAAAAAGTACGGCGTTTAAGGCGATTCTGGGGCTGATTCACACAGACGGGGGAACGATCGAGATATTCGGAAAGGATATAGCACAACTCACGCAGGCAGATAAAGAGCAGATTGGGGCTGTGCTGTCTGATTCCGGGTTCTGCAGTTACCTTACCATCAGGGATTTTCTGCCAGTACTGGATACAATGTATAAGGACTTTTCAAGGGAAAAGTTTGCGGCGGACTGTGAGAGAATGGGGCTTTCTATTAAAAAGAAGATTAAGGAGTTTTCTACTGGCATGAAGCGGAAACTGCAGATACTGGCAGCACTTTCGCACAATGCCAGGCTGTTGATACTAGATGAACCGACCGCAGGGCTTGATGTGGTGGCAAGGGATGAAATCCTTGGGCTTCTGCGGGAGTATGCGGAGAACGGAGACCGCAGCATCGTTATCAGTTCGCACATTTCCAGTGACTTGGAAGGAATCTGTGACGATGTCTATATGATAGATAATGGTAAAATCGTACTGCACGAGGATACGGATGTCCTCTTAAATGAATATGGATTGTTGAAGGTGACAAAGGAACAGTTTGACAAACTTGACCGGACATACTTGTTAAAGACGAGGGAAGAGCGCTTTGGCTATAGCTGCCTGACGAAGCAGAGACAGTTTTATCAGGACAATTATCCGTCGGTCGTGATCGAGAGAGGCAGTATTGACGAAGTGATTACAATGATGACACAAAATTCGTAAGGCTGTAAAGGGCAAAGGTTTACGAATTTTGGAAAGAATGCAAGGGCGGCGTTCTTGCTTGCTGCGTAATACGATAATTACTAATTTGGCCAATGATGGCTGTATAGTCTGGTCAATTGGGAATTGAAAACAGGAGGGAATATTGATGCGTAGAGCTATAAAAGGATTATTGATAAAGGAGTTCAAATTGATGAAAATCAATCTGAGATTCTTCATAATCATTATGATTGTATGGGGAGCTCTTATGGCAAGTCAATTTGGCGGTACATTTATTGTGGGATACACGGCAATGTTGTTTTCTTTTTTGACAGTTACCACATTCAGTTATGATGAATTTGAGAATGGCGTGGTGTACTTGTTTACACTGCCTGTATTGAGGAAGGATTATATCCGTGAAAAATACCTGTTTGGTTTTCTGATCAGCACACTGCCAACCATTTTAGCAAGTATGATGTTGTGGATTGCTGATAGTGTGTGGGGGGAGGCGGAACACCCCGGTGTGTATCTTTTGAGTGTTGTGGTATCACTTCCGATAGCATATTTGATTTTGGCGCTGGAGATTCCCCTGCTGGTCAGATTTGGATCGGAAAAGAGCAGACTAATATCAGTGTCGATGCTTGGATGCACGTCAATTGGATACGGAATTCTATATGAGCTTACAGGTGTTGAGAGCACAGAGGCAGTCAGCAGCATTGCTGCACTTGGAACAGGAGTTCTTATATTGCTTGCTGTGGCTGCCCTCGTAGTGCTGGTGATGATGTCCTACAAAATCTCATGCAGATTCATGGAGAAAAAAGAGTTTTAGCGGGTTATCCGAGAGGGCACTCCAACTGGCAGTCGTAGGGCTCCTGCTCGACGTGGTGCTGGTCATACACCTGCGCTTCGACACAGCCCATGGCTTTGTAGAAGGCCTGCGTCTCGACAGCGGAGTGGGTGGAGAGGTACAGTTTTCTGGCGCCTTTCTGCTTAGCCCAGTTCTTAGCGGCAAGGAAGAGTGATTTTCCGATTCCGTGTCCGCGCATATCCTCGGACACATGAATGCTGGAAAGGTCAAGATATCCCTGTTCACCGCCAAATAGAGCGGGTTCCACAGAGACAAAGCCTTTCAGCATGTGGCCGGAGCTGTGTTCGCAGAAGGCGGCATAGACAAAACCGCCTGTCTGCACTGTATTTTTCAGGCATTGTACTAAAAACTGGTAATCGTCCTCTGTCCAGTCATCGATGAAGGGATCATCCCGGATGACCCATTTTCCGTCCTCTTTTCTCCAGCATTTTCCGACATTCTGATGACGGGTAAAATTGCGGAACAGCTCACGGCAGATTTCGTCCGCGGAGAGTGCCCGGTAGTAAAGTCCGGATGCAAGATACTGCCCGGTCAAATTCATGACATTTTCTAAGATACGAATATTTTGTATGATATCACTTTTCACAGGCCGGGGAGCGGTTGTGTCTGCTGGCTCGAGCTCAAGGGAGTGGTTGACATTTTCGATGATGGCCAGCGGCAGACGGTGCTCCTGACATTTCTTCTCAATCACGGCTGTTTCAGCCCATGAGTCGCGTGTGCCGTGAAATACAAGCCCAAACTGCGGCGCGAAATCAAACGTCTGCGCCAGCGGTGTATAATAAATATTTCGGCAGCGGATGTCATGCTTTTGGGCATAAGCTGCAG
>CAMWXA010000154.1 GCA_947178035.1 uncultured Lachnospiraceae bacterium
GCATTTTTCCTGTTTACCAGATCACGCTACGAGCGGATCGCAGAGATATCCGGGCAGATTGACCGCGTACTTCACAATGCGGACCGCATCGATATCAGTGGCGAGGAGGAAGGGGAGCTCTCGATTCTGCAGAGTGAGATCCGAAAAATGACTCTGCGGCTCCGCGAGCAGAATCTCGCATTGAAAAAGGAAAAAGAGCTTCTCGCAGACTCGCTTGCCGACATCGCGCATCAGCTCCGCACGCCGCTCACATCGATGAACCTGATTATATCGCTGTTGGAGAATGAGCAGAAGGAACGTGAGCGGAAGAACTTGCTGCGGGAGCTGGATGGTCTGCTCGTGCGCATGGACTGGCTGATCACTGCCCTGTTAAAGCTGTCCCGCCTGGATGCCGGGATTATCGTTTTTCAGAGGCAGCAGGTTGGCGTGATTGATCTGGTCAGGACTGCTGTACAGCCGTTGCTGATTCCTATGGAGCTGCACAATATTACGCTGCAGCTGGCTGTGCCGGAGGGGGCCGGGATTCAGGGAGATGCCGACTGGCTCGCGGAGGCGCTGCAAAATATTCTCAAGAACTGCATGGAAAGTGCGGGCGACAATGGGCAGATTGTGATTTCCTGCGAGGACACGCTGTTGTATACAGAGCTTGCGGTTCACGACAGTGGTGCGGGTATCCCGCAGGAGGATTTGCCGTGTCTGTTTGACCGGTTTTACAGGGGGGGAAATTCGGGCGCTGCGGGGTACGGAATCGGTCTGGCGCTCTGCAGGACAATCATTACCAGACAGGGCGGCAGTATCTGTGCGAAGAATCATCCGCAGGGCGGCGCAGTGTTCTATATTCGATTTCCAAAGGATTAATATATGCCAAAGTGACAATTCTGTCACAATAAAGTCACAGAGATGTAAGCGGAATGTTCTATTATGTGTGTAAGGAACTGCAAAGAACAGATTTTGCAGTTCCCGGCAAAAGTGTTATCAAAATAAGGAGGCTCACATAATGGAGTTTTTGAAGGTGGACAATTTATGTAAGGTGTATGGGAAGGGCGAGAACCAGGTCACGGCGCTCGACCATGTATCGCTCACGGTTGACAAGGGTGAATTTGCTGCGATTATCGGCACGTCGGGTTCTGGGAAATCCACGCTGCTGCACAGTATCGCCGGAGTGGATATTCCGACAGGCGGAAAGATCTATCTCGACGGACAGGATATCTATGCGGGAAACAATGAGCAGCTTGCCATTTTCCGCAGGCGGCAGGTCGGTCTGATCTATCAGTTTCACAATCTGATCCCCACGCTCAATGTGGTGGAGAATATCACGCTGCCGATTCTGATGGACAGGCGCAAAGTGAACAAAGAGCGGTTGAATGAACTGCTGGAGCTGCTCGGACTGCAGGAGCGCAGAAAGCATCTGCCAAATCAGCTGTCGGGCGGTCAGCAGCAGCGCGTTGCTATCGGGCGTGCGCTGATGAATGCGCCGGCGGTCATGCTCGCCGATGAACCGACGGGTTCACTCGACAGCAGAAACGGGCAGGAGATTATCAGACTGTTGAAGGAGAGCAACAAAAAATACGGACAGACGCTGCTCCTTGTGACGCATGACGAGAGTATCGCGCTGCAGGCGGAGCGCATTATCACGATTGCGGATGGCAGGATTGTGCGGGACAGAAGGGCAGGGCGCACGGATCAAGTGCTTCCTGACAAACGCGGAATACGGCATGACGGGGAGAGGCAGGTGGGACAGTTATGAATATTTTTCACAAAGTCGCCCTGCAGGGACTGCTCAAAAGCCGCACCCGGACGGTTGTGACTATCATTGGCGTCATGTTGTCCACTGCGATGTTTGCAGCGATTGCCACTTTTGGAACCTCACTGGTCCAGTATATGGTCAATACGGAGATTGCGATGGGTGGAAACTGGCATGTCGCATTTTCCGATGTCGATGTGTCCGAACTTCAGCAGTGGGCAAAGGATGCGGAAGTGGCAGAGAGTACCGCATTTGAGAATATCGGGTACGCTGTCCTGGAGGGGGCAGGGGAGAAGAAAGCCGACAAACCGTATCTGTTTGTGGCGGGTTTTTTCGATGAGACGTATGATGTGCTCCCGGTCACGATGATTTCGGGCAGACGTCCGGCAAACAGCGGGGAGGTGATTGTCCCGGCAAACAGCATTGCGGCGGTGACTGGCATCCGGTTTTCGGAGGGAGATGTGCTCACGCTCGCGGTAGGAAAGAGAGTGCAGGCTGGAACAGGAATGATTTTGACGCAGAGCAATCCCTATATAGAGGGTGAGACACTCGCGGACACGACGGAGAGAACCTATACAGTTGTGGGAACTTTTGAGAGGCCGGGCTTTGAGATTCGTCCGTCGGCGGGTTATACGGTAATCACGAAATCGGACGAGGAGAATCCGGCTGACAGGTGCAGCTTCTACGCAGCGCTTAAGAATCCGCGGCAGGTGCAGGCGTACGCGGATGGAAGAAGTGCGGACAGCCCGTATGCGTTGAACGAAGGGCTGCTGCGTTTTATGGGTGTCTCCGACAATAAAGTTTTTAATGCGATCTTATATACGGTGGGCGGAGTGCTGGCAGTCATTGTGATGACAGGTTCTGTATTCCTGATATACAATTCATTCCATATTTCACTGAATGAGCGCGTACATCAGTTTGGAATCCTGATGTCGGTCGGCGCGACGGGAAGACAGCTGCGGGAGTCGGTGCTTTTTGAAGGTGTTTGCATCGGCATTGTCGGCATTCCGTGTGGTGTGCTGCTGGGAATCGTCAGTATCTGGCTGCTATTGCCGGTAGTGTCCCGGAATTTTGCAAATATATTAAACAGCGGGGTTTCACTCACACTCGCGGTATCTGTTCCCATACTGGTATTGTCGGCAGTTTTGAGCCTGATCACGATTTTGCTCTCGGCATATATACCGGCGAAAAAGGCGGTGTCCACCCCTGTGATGGAGTGCATCCGTCAGACGAATGAGATCAGGACGGATGCAAAGGAAGTAAAGACAGGTAAATCCGCATGGAAGCGTTACGGTCTGGAGGGAACGCTTGCGCTCAAAAATTTTAAGCGTAATAAAAAGCGCTACCGCAGCATCGTGTTTTCCCTGACATTGAGCGTTGTACTTGCCGTGACTGGCAATGCATTCAGCAAGTCATTGAAACAGCTTGCCAGCAGGTACACTGCAGAGCAGGCGGACGGAGATGTCATGTTTGCCGCGCAGGATTTATCAGAAGAACAGTTTCTCAGGATTTATGACAGGATTAAAGAGACGGAGGGAGTTTATCGGAGCACATGGCAGGCGGACCCGGTTTATTCTGCCGTGACAGAGGAACTTCCGGAGGAGTTCCTGTCCAGCTATCGCGCGGCAATGAATGATGATTCAACTGGTTCTGTGCAGCAGCTCACGTTTTATGCTATGTTCATCGAGGATGATATCTTTTATGAATTTGTAGACCAGCTGGGGCTTCCAAGAGAGGAATACAGTGGGGAGGATGGGAAAGTTTTTATCTGTGCGATGGATTCAAGGGAGCATACCACATTTTTTGCGGGCAGTTCCATGAACTTTACGCTCATGTCTTCGTCAGGAGAGCGGACGAGGACGATCTGCGGTACGTTTGAGGACGATTATCCTTTGGATGGCGTGTATATGCTGGAAGACGATCCGGCATACGTATTTTGCATGACTGCGCCGCTGTCGATGAAGCCGCAGTTTGACGCGGATCTGACGGCTGACGGCTGCGTGCGCATGGGAGCGCTTCTGTGGAGCACGACACCGGAACAGACGTTAGCTGCTGTGCAGGCGGTCCTGACGGATGAGGATGCGACGAGAGATTATTTGCTGCTCAATCTCTCCCAGGCATTTGAACTGTTCCGCAATCTCACTTTTGTGATTGATGTGTTTACGTATATTTTCGTTTTTATGATTGCCCTGATTGCTGTCGCAAATGTATTCAACACGATCTCCACCAATATCAGGCTGCGCAGGCGCGAACTTGCCATGCTGCGCTCGGTGGGAATGTCAGACCGCAGTTTCAACAGCATGATGCGGTTTGAGTGTGCGTTTTACGGCATACGCACGCTCCTGTACGGGATACCGGCTGCCGCGCTGTTGTCGTGGGCGATTCACAGGACAATCGCATCGATTGAGGAGATGGATGATGTTGCTTTCTCATTTCCGTGGGCAGCGATGGGAATCAGTGTGCTGGGAGTGTTCGGCATCGTATTTATCACAATGATGTACGCAGTCAGCAAGATTAAAAAGGAAAACATTATTGATGCGCTGCGGGACGATAATGCGTGATTTGCACAAAAACAACCCCTCCCCCGGCTTACACAAATAATTGGTCTGGGATATAATAAATTTCAGTACTGTGTCTGGATGGCGTGCGTACTGAAATTTTTTTGTATAAGGATAGCAGCCTGATTATATATTACTGAATGAAAAGGAGAGGCAATGAGAAAAAAATATTGGCATTGGGGAACTATAAGGGGTGTTGTCGCTTTGACGGTGATGGGTGTGCTTTCGGGCTGTGCTGCCAGTGAACGCCTGGACGGCGGCCTGCAGCAGCCGCAAAAGCGCGACTGAGGGGTTGTGGCGATCTCCTCGGAGCCCTCCACGCTGGATCCTGTCCAGGGCTGGGGGCACGGAAATACGCCTCTGATACAGAGTACGCTCATCAAATACCGCAGTGACATGAGTTTTGAGAATGATCTGGCTGTTGCGTATCATCTGGATGCGTCTGGTCTGGTGTGGACATTTACACTGCGTGACGACGCAAAGTTTACGGACGGGGAGGCAGTCACCGCTGATGATGTTGTGTTTACGTTCGAGACGGCAAAGGCGGCGCAGGCTTCCGTTGACCTTACGTTTATGGAGACAGCTGAGGCAGTAAATGACACAACTGTCATATTTACCCTGTCCAGACCGACTTCTGTGTTTCTCAATACGATCGCATCTGTGGGAATTGTCCCGGAGCATGCTTATGGCGCGGATTATGGGATCAGTCCTGTCGGCTCCGGCCCGTGGAGGTTTGTCCAGTGGAATCCGCAGGAGCAGCTGATTCTGGAGGCGAACGAGGACTATTACGGAACAGTTCCTTCTATTAAAAAAGCGACAATCGTTTTCATGACTGAGGACGCTGCGTTTGCCGCTGTTCAGGCCGGTCAGGTCGATGTGGCACTGACGGCAGCGACGCTTGCTGCCACGGAGATTAGCGGTTATCACGCTGCGCGCGTCACTTCCGTCGACAACCGCGGCTTCACACTGCCGATGCTGCCAGCGGAAGGGAAAGTCACGCAGAGCGGGTATCCGATTGGAAATGACGTGACCTGCAATCTGGAAATCCGTCAGGCCATCGCGTATGCCATTGACCGTGAACTGGTCGCCGACGCAGCGCTGAACGGATTTGCGACACCATGTTATTCTGAGAATGACGGTATGCCGTGGAACAATCCAGAGGTTGTGATTGACACGGATGTGGACTATGCAAAGAAGCTGCTTGCAGATGCGGGATGGGCTGATACGGACGGGGATGGCGTTGTGGAGAAGGATGGTGTGGAGGCCTCCTTTACAGTGCTGTATCCCAGCGGGGATTCTGTGCGTCAGGCGATTGCTTTTGCCGCGGCTGAGCAGGTGGCGGATGTCGGCATTCACATCACTGTGGAGGGAACCAGCTGGGATGATCTGGCAAAGAGGATGTTTTCGGACGGTGTCATGATGGGCTGGGGTGCAGCCAATCCCTATGAAAGTTATTGCCTGTATCAAAGCGGCGGCGCTTTTAAGGATGATTTTTACAATCCTGAGGGATATCAGTCAGAGGAGACGGACCAATGTCTATCAGCTGCCATGGAAGCGTTGACGCTGGAGGAGGCCTATCAGAACTGGCAGCTTGTCCAGTGGGACGGCGAGAAGGGGACATCCATGAAAGGTGCGTGTCCGTGGGTGTGGATTGTCAATGTGGACCATTTGTATTATGTGCGTGATGGACTTGACATCGGCGGACAGCAGCTCCATCCACATGGTTCATCGATGCCCTTACTTCAGAATCTTTCTGAGTGGAAGTGGGAAGAGGCGCAAAAATGACAGAAATTGTGAAACAGGTTTTTATACATATTATTCGTGCGATCTCACTGCTTTTTGCGGTCAGTGTCATCTCTTTTACGCTGGTGAGCGCCTCTCCGGTCGACCCGGTACAGCAGTATATTATGGGAATCGGACCAGTGTCGGAGGAACAGCGGATTGAGATTGAGGCATACTGGGGGATTGACAAGCCTCCGGCAGAGCGATATTTTAACTGGCTTTCAGCGTTGCTGCATGGGAATTTTGGAACATCACTTTTGTATCGGCGGCCAGTGATTGAGATTATCTCAGAGCGGTTTCAAAATTCCCTTGCACTCATGATGTGCGCGTGGTTATTGTCGGGAATCATCGGTTTTTCACTGGGATGCATTATGGGGATGAATCGGGATAAATGGGCGGATAAAGTCATCAGTAAGCTCTGTTATCTGCTGAGCAGTGTGCCGACATTCTGGCTTGGTCTTGTTTTTCTAATGATTTTTGCTGTGATACTGGGCTGGTTTCCTGTCGGTTTCTCGACTCCTATCGGCATGCGCAGCAGCGAGGTAACGTTGTGGCAGCGTCTGCATCATCTGGTGCTTCCAGCGTTTACGTTAAGCCTGATGTCTTTTTCCAATATTGCGCTGCACACAAGACAGAAAATGATTGATGTGATGAACAGTGAATATGTCCTGTTTGCCCGCGCCCGCGGCGAGAGCAGATGGACGCTTTTTTGCCGTCATGCCCTGCGCAACACCGTTTTGCCTGCCATAACACTGCAGTTTGCTTCTTTTGCGGAGCTCTTTGGCGGTTCTGTGCTCGCGGAGAATGTGTTTTCTTATCCGGGGCTTGGATCGGCCGTCTCAGCGGCGGGACTCAATTCCGATGTGCCGCTTTTGCTGGGAATCACACTGTTTTCCACGCTGTTTGTCTGTGTGGGGAATATGATTGCAAATCTGCTGTATGGAGTGGTAGATCCCAAGATGAGGGAGGTGGACCGATGAGTCAGACGCGATACAGAAGAAGATTTAATCAGCGGACGAAAGCGCTCATTTTGACAATCATTCTGGCAGTTTTGATGCTGGTGATCTATACATTTGGAATTCTGATTTCAGAGGAAGCTGTAAGTACTGATGTTCTGAATGCAAAACAACCGCCTTCGTGGGGACACCTGTTTGGCACGGACAATCTGGGAAGGGATTTGTTGATGCGCACGGTGAAAGGTCTGTCTGTCAGTATGACAGTGGGGATTGTGGCGTCCTGCATCAGTGCGGTGATTGCCATTTTGATTGGCATTGTGGCGGCAATGGGTTCAAAGTTTATGGATGGAATTATCAATTGGATTATCGATTTGATGATGGGGATTCCACATACTGTTTTTATCATCTTAATTTCATTTTCTCTTGGAAGAGGGCTGAAGGGACTGCTGGTCGGTATCGCGGCAACACACTGGACAAGCCTTGCACGATTGATACGGGGAGAGGTACTGCAGCTTCGCAGTCAGCATTATATAGCAGTCTCCCGCCGCTTAGGGAAATCGAGTGAATGGATACTGATTCATCATTTACTGCCGCATCTGGCGCCGCAGCTAATTGTGGGGCTTGTTCTGATGTTTCCCCATGCGATTCTGCATGAGGCGTCCATTTCTTTTCTGGGATATGGGCTTGCGCCGGAACAGCCGGCAATCGGTATTATTCTGGCCGAGAGTATGAGATATCTTTCCTCTGGCATGTGGTGGATGGCGGTATTTCCGGGGCTGCTGTTGGTTCTGATCGTTCTGCTGATTGACCGGTTGGGGGAAAACCTGCGGACAGTGATTGATCCTTACAGTGCACAGGAGTAATCTGTACAAACGGTAAAGTCAATCGTTGGCAGGGGTTATGAAAGAGGTTGTATTATGAGAAAAACGGATTTTCCTCTTCTTGAGATTTGTGACTTGTCAGTTTCTTTCAAGATGTATGACAGTGTCCTTGGGCAAAGAGACTTGCGGGTGATTTCGAACTTAAGTATAAAAGTGGACAAGGGAGAAATCCTGGCAATTGCCGGTTCGTCTGGCTCCGGGAAGAGTCTGCTTGCGTCAGCGATATTGGGAATCTTGCCGGAGAATGCTGCTGTTGCTGGAGATATGTGCTATAACGGTCAAAAGTTAACACCGCGATTGCAGGAAAAGTTGAGGGGAACAGAGATGGCACTCGTGCCGCAGTCGATCGCCTACCTCGATCCTTTGATGAGGGCAGGGGCACAGGCCGATGGGCACAAAAAGCCCTGTCCTACAGCGAAGAGGAGGGGGATTTTTGGACGGCTTGGACTATCCGAAAGTACAGAAAAGCTCTATCCATTTCAGCTTTCGGGTGGTATGGCGCGCCGGGTGCTGGTATCCACAGCATTGATTACAGACGCGGGATTGATTATTGCCGATGAGCCGACACCAGGCATGAGTCTCCATCAGGCCTTGGAGGCATTGACATTGTTTCGTGAGATGGCGGACGAGGGGAAGGCAGTGATTCTGATTACACACGATATTGACCTGGCATTTGCATTTGCGGACAAGATTGCAGTTTTCTATGCGGGAACGACTGTGGAAACTGCCAGCGCTTTGGATTTTCGCACAGGACCGGAATCATTGCGTCACCCTTACAGCAAAGCGCTCTGGAGCGCATTGCCGCAGAATGGTTTCGAACCGATTGCCGGGGTTCAGCCATATGCGGGAAATCTGCCAAAGGGGTGCCTGTTTGCTCCAAGATGCAGCTGTAAGTCGGCCAAATGTGAGCAGGAAGCGCCGCCCATGCGGGATCTGCGCGGTGGGGAAGTAAGGTGTTTTTATGCGATGTGAGGCAGGATCAGCCGCATAGGTGCATGGAGGTATTTTGTGACATGCATGTCAGGATGAAACGTCTAATTGCTGCATATGTGTGAAAGAAGTTTGTCTGGCATGGTGGGATAAAACGTAGAAGAGAGGTGTATTGTGCAGCTTGAAGCAAAAAAAGTGAGTTTTCATTATCAAAAAAAGCAGGCATGGGTGTTGAGAGACTTAGATTTTTGTGTCAGGCAGGGGGAGTGTGTTGGCTTGCTTGCTCCCAGCGGTTATGGGAAAACAACTCTGGCAATGCTGCTTGCAGGCTATTTGGCGCCTTCGGAGGGGGCGATTTTGCTGGATGGAAGGCCGCTTCCCCAAAAAGGGGTCTGTCCGGTACAGCTTATTAGTCAGCATCCCGAGCGCGCGATCAACCCTCGTTGGCGGCTTCGGAAAGTGTTGGCGGAGAGCGGGCAGATACAGGAAGATATGCTGGATTCCTTTGGCATTGAAAAGGAGTGGCTGGAGCGTTTTGCGAGAGAGCTTTCAGGG
>CAMWXA010000155.1 GCA_947178035.1 uncultured Lachnospiraceae bacterium
CGGCAGCGGCAGATGTGTATATTAGACAGACTTTACAACGGTCGTCGATATTTTCTGCTCCTTATAGAGCGCTTTCTGCTTGTCCTCATCAAAAATGTCATTCCACTCCTCGAGATTGTACAGCCAATCGGCCTCTGCTGCCACCATATTCTTGTAGAGAAGCTCCTTGTCGAATCCAAGACTTACCTCTGTGTCCTCGTTCATCTCCTCAATCGGATTTGCCACCTTTAGGCTCTCGTTGATACCGTCAAGGAAACCGGTCATTGTCATAATGTCCACATCATACTTTTCCGCCAGTCCCTTTACAGTCCCCCGCACTTCCTCGTCAGGGTTTGTCAAAAGCTGCTGATAAATCTCCTTCTCTTTCTGGAAATAGTCAATCCAGAGCTTCTGCAGTGTGTTCTTATCGGTCTGCTCGTTGTAGGCCATCCCTCTCCACTGGTCTAATAATGTCTTTTCTTCTGCCATGATCATTAACATCCTTTCGTCTTTATCACATATTTTCGTACCGCCTGGAGACATTCCGCGGTGTAGATTTCGCAATCAATGCTGTCCGTATCACTCTGTACAGACAGTATCAGTATATACTAAACTTCGCGGAAAGTCAAAGGGAATGTCTAACGATCACTCAAAATGTAACCAGTTCAGCCTACGGCTTCCTGTTACAGGCATCAAGCCATACAAAAACCGCTTCGCGGTTGGCTTGATGCATCTCAACCACTATGCTTTCTCACGGACTTCGCAGCGCAGTGCGAGGTCCTGAGCTGATGTAACTTAAAATACCCCTTCAAAAATATCACTTAATGTCATCCTGATATGCGGAAACGCTTTTAAACTAATTTCCTGATCCGCATTGTAATCCTCCTCTTCCTCGTCATCCTGCAGCATATAACTTTGATACAGCACATATTTCCCCTCTTCCAGATAGTAAATCTCAACAGCGCCCTGCGGTGAAACAATCCAGTATTCTTCCACTCCCGCCTGTTCGTAGATGTCCTTTTTTTCTGCCTTATCCTTTTTTGCTGTCGATGGACTTAATGTCTCAACAATAAATTTGGGAATCCCGCTGTAAAAACTTCCTCTAAGATGCTTCCTGTCACAAACAATCATGATATCCGGACATATATAATCATCATTCACATCAGGATGATATTTAAAATCCAAATTTTCCATAAATACAAGACACAAACTATCTTTTAATCCATTTCCTATAATCCGGTTTATATTATTGTTAATGATACCATGCTTAAAATTTGGTGCTGGCGACATGTCATAAACTACACCATTTATCTTTTCATCCTTTTTGCGTTCAAATTCTGCCAATCCCATATTTTCACATCCTTCCTGATACAAATTATAACATAGACCTAACTATAAGGAAAGATTTATCTCGCCTCCAGAAACAAATGCGCAGTGATGATTTAATTGATTTTATTCAGTTTGTTGTCAACAAGCCATTGAATGTCATCTTCATATATGGTTTCGTATTTTAATGCAATTCTCATGTCCGACAGATCGGTTCCGTTCGTAGTATATGCAAAAGAAATTCTATACCGCCATTCTCCCGGATATACGGCTAATTCCGTATCTATATCAACCGCATCTTGTATCTCTGTTCCCTCTTTATAAAAAGAATAGGCGACTTTCCCGGATGGGTCATATACTTCAAGGCTTACAAAGGAATCCGGCATCCATCTGTCGCGGCCAGTTCCATCGATAAGATTTTTTAGCGTGATTGATACATTGATACGATTATCATGATTCACATAAAAGCTGGTTCCTCCCCCGCCTGTTACCGTGGGCATCGCTTGTACGGAAAAAGAAACCCCCGTATTTACGATATAACCATTTTGAATATCATCTTTCGTTTGCTCGTAAGTCCTGTAATAATCATACATCTGGGTTAACAATGGAGAATCATCCGTTTCTTGTTCATCCCCAGAATCATCCGGTTCCTGTTCATCCCCAATTTCATCAGAAATATCCGTATCCGATGTAAACCCCCACACAAACGGATCAATCAGTTTTGCAGTGACAAATGTTTCTGCAGCCGGTGTTTGATTTGTGCTTAACCGCACATGCCAGGTGCCAGGATACACAACATCTGTCACCATAATCATATCACTTCCGAAGATGTACTCTTGACTTCCTGACAGAAACCCATCCTGATTAAATGTATATGTTCGTACGGCTTCGCCATTTGGAGCAATTACTTCAAGTGTTCTGTGGCTATCCCCATCGACAACCGCATTTAGCTGAATCTTAACATTGTCTTCCGTAATATTAAGTGCAACATCCTTGGCTGCTGTCTGCTCACCCTGTTGAAAGCCGATGATTTCAACTGAATTTGTATATAAAGAAACAACATCCATCCCGACATCAGTACTTGCCTGGTTATGTGCATCGGCCGCATACGCTCCCGAAAAGGCAAATCCACAAATGATCATAACGGTAAGCATCAAAGCTGTAAAAATCCCCCATCTGGTCTTTTTCGTAAAATTCATAATCGCATCCAACCTTTCTTTCAATAATTCCTTGCTTTCATTCAATGTGAGGGAAACAAGAGAATCCTTGTAACTTCCGCCAGCCCCTATGGCATTTAGCAAGGTATCTCCATAGGCCCGCCGCCCCTGCGCGTCAAGTTCCCGTATGACAGCTTCATCACAGGAGAGCTCACAAAGCCTGCCTATTTCCCGGCTCATTAAATAAACAAACGGGTTAAACCAATGTATGCAGACGGCAAACTGTACCAGCCATTTATAAAACATATCCCGCCGTTTGAAGTGCATCAATTCATGCAGAATTGTATAGTCAAAATCCGCAGGCGGCAGATCGGCGGTGGCAAGTACAATACAGGGACGGAAAAATCCGATCAGCAGCGGCGAGGAAATCAGATTATTTGTGTATAGCTCCACCGTAGTTTTTATCCTGTTCTGGTCCACCAGTTTTCCGAACCGCTCCAACAATTCAATATCCGCCACTTCCACGCAGCCGGCCCGAATATATTTAACAAAGTCCTGATAAACCGTGATTTTCCGAATAAACAGGATGAGCGCCGCCACCAGCCAGCCGATCCAGAGATTTTTCCACATGGGACGATTGGCGGATTCCGCTGTCCCCGCTGGTTCACGATGCAGATTGTTTTGCCCTGCCGTCCCGCCTGTCTGAGGGATATCCGCTGCATCGCCCAGTTGTATGTAAGCGGAATCTGTATTTGTCTGCTCTGCCGCCCTGTCAATCCCTTGAAAAATCATTGCCATCAAGTTTGCCTCCGGCGCAAATGGAAAAAGCAGGCGGGCGACCACCACAAGCCAGATATAATACTGCCACTGTCTGCTCAACCGCCCTTTGAACCAGAACCGGAGCAGGAAAAGCAGGAGAATCAGAAGCGTGCCGGAGAGGGAAAGCGATAAAACGACTTTCAGTATTTCATTCATTTACCGCATCCACCACCTTCCCAATATTTTCTCAAATCATCATAATCATCAGAAGAAAGCAGGTCTTTTTGAATCAGTGTGGAAACAAGACCTTTCGCGCTGCCCTCATAAAGTTTCTCAAGCAGCGTTTTGGTCTGCTCCTCCTGATAGTCCGTTTCGCAGACAACCGCAATATATTGATTGCGAAAACCTGTCTTGCTCGCTTTCAAAAAGCCTTTATTCGCCAGACGCGAGAGCAAAGTTATAATCGTGTTCTTGGTCCAGGGAGTTCCTTTATCCTCTAGTGCCTTGACAATTTCTGCATAGAAAGCTGTGCCGCCGTTGGCCCATATAATTTTCATGAGCTCCAATTCATAATCCGATATTTGCTGCATCGTTATCCTCCTTAGGTAGATTACATTTTGTACTCCACTTACAGGATAACACTTTGTACTCTAGGTGTCAAGAATAAATGCCCCCTTTTTTCGGTGCACAATTTTATTGCGTATCCATACCTGTTGTGGTATACTGAAACGACAGGAATAGCCACAGCTGCGGCTGTAATCACTCGTATATAACAGTTTTAGAAAGGTATGGAACTCTTTTTATGAATAAAAATGCACGACGGATCATTGCCATCATTGCGCTGGCTGCGATTGCTGTTCTGATCATTGCGTTTTCAATATCCGCTCTCACTGCGGCTCCCGGAGAATCTGGAAATCGCTTTATGGGGCTTTTATTCTGTATCATTGCGATTCCTATTCTGGCGTGGCTGATGCTGTTCTGCATCGGCCGTATGCAGAATAAACACACCATGGCAGAACTTTTTCCAGAGCAGCCTGACTCTGAGGAGAATCGCGGCAAAAATCATGAAAAATGACAATTAAAAATTGTTGTGGACTTTTATCAGGAGACGTGCTATAATGGGTTCTGCCAATGAAAAACTTCATACAGACAGTTCGAAACCATCCTGTCTATAAACAAAACTATGGATTTGAAACGAAACAGACATCTATGTCCTTATGTCTGTGTGTTTTTGTAAAATTCGGAGCTTTGTGCTCCTTTTGTTTTGATGGGAATTTGTATGTCTGCAGATTCCCTTTTTCATTGTCCAGACATGAAACCGGACCTCTTGCATGTTTCTCTGCAAAAGCCCGCATAAATGTCATACATATTAAGAAACGGTAAGGCTTGATAAATGATGGAAAACAATTCACTGACAAGATACTCCGAAATCACGGAGAAAAACCGGCGCGAAATCGTGCTGCTGCGCGGCTCGGGCTGCAAATGGCGGCGCTGCACATTCTGCGACTACCACCTCGACTTCAGCCTTGATGAGGACAGCAATTTTGCGCTGAATCAGGAAATTCTAAAACAGGTCACGGGAAAATACCAAAAGCTCGAGGTCATCAACTCGGGAAGCTTTGTGGATTTGGACGCTAAGACGATTTCGCTGATTCTGGATACCTGTATCGAAAAAAAGATAACGGAACTCCATTTTGAGTGTCACTGGGCGCATCGGGACGCAGTATCCGCACTCCGCAGGACCTTTGAAACACATGGGATTCAGGTAAAGCTCAAGATTGGCGTGGAAACCTTTGACAGTCAATACCGCGAACAGGTGCTTCACAAAGGAATTGACGAGACCTCTCCAGCAAAAATTGCCGCCTGCTTTGACGAGGTCTGCCTGCTCTTTGGCTTAGATGGTCAGACGGAAGCTTCGATGCGTTATGATATTGAGACAAGTCTTGCAAACTTCGAGCGCGTCTGCATCAACATCATGGTCGAAAACACAACCAGCGTAAGGCCCAATCCTTCCGTCATCGACGTTTTTATTAAAAAAATATATCCACTATATAAAGCTGACGAGCGGGTGGATATTCTGCTGGACAATACGGATTTCGGAGTCGGTTAGACACCGCGACACGATTTTCCGAAACAATTCTGTATAACACTGGCAACAAATATTTAGAAATAAGGAACTGGCAACAGCATGGAGGAATTTATCATGAGCAATGAACTTTTATTGATTCTTAGTCTGGTTTTGATTTACACCTGCGTGGTGCTTTTCTACCGTTTTCTTGGAAAATCCGGTCTGTACTGCTGGACGGTGCTCGCCACGATTGCAGCAAACATTGAGGTCTTGATTGTCGTCAATGCCTTTGGCATGGAGCAGACGCTTGGCAATATTCTGTTTGCGTCAACCTTTCTGGTCACGGATATTCTGAGCGAGACAGAGGGAAAACGCGCCGCAAACAAAGCAGTCCTAATCGGAATCCTTACTTCCGGTGTATTTATCCTGATCTCACAGTCGTGGATGCTTTACACGCCAAACGCCAGCGACTGGGCTTCGCCGGCGATCGCGTCTGTCTTCTCCAACACGCCGCGGCTGATGCTCAGCAGTATTATCGTCTATGCCATCGTGCAGGCGTTTGATGTCTTTGCGTACCATGCCATCTGGGCGCGGACCACAAAACTGTGCAATGACTCCAAAAAGTTCCTGTGGCTGAGAAACAATGGCTCCACTCTGGTCTCACAGTTTTTCAACACACTATTGTACACCTTTGCTGCATTCTGGGGGGTTTATGAATTCAAAACCCTAGTGAACATTGTACTTTCGAGCTATATTATCTTTATTTTCACAAGCCTTCTGGACACTCCCGCTGTCTACATGGCAAGAAAACTGTCTCCCAGTACCAACAGGGAGACAGAAGAATCAAGCCAAAAGGCTGCATAAGGCAATTGGTTATTTGTGAAGCTTCTTAGAAAAATATAACACCAAATCATCATCGTTACGGCAGTCCGCATATTGTCCGCAAACCGTATCCTGGTACCAGACTCCGCTGCCGTCGGGAATATACCCGCGCTTTACATACATTCGCTGTGCGCTGCCGTATCCGGTATGAAGGCCGACGCCGAGACAGACTGTATCCGAATATTCGGATGCAATCTGCTCTGCCACATCCATCAGCCTGCTGCCGATTCCCCTTTTCCGGTATTTCTCCAACACGCCGAAATCAACAATCTCAGGATACCCCTGATTTGCAAATGCTCCCCACTCAGAATTGAGGTACACATTGACATAGCCCGCAATCTTACCATGATATTCCGCAGCCAGAGCCACGGCCTTTCCCTCACTCTGGTCACGAAGCCTCATCTCATACTTGTCTGCGCTGGCATCCCAGCCCTGTGCTATCTCCTCCTCGGTGATCGCCTGCGCATCGCTCTGCTTCATCTCGCGTATCAAAATATCATTTTTATCATAATAAATTTTCATTTAAATCCTCCTTTAATCCCATTGACATGGATATTTTTGTTTGGCCGGTGAATCAAACTGTTTTGTGAAAACTTCATTTTCTTCCTCCGGCAAATCCTCGAACACTTCCGGTTCTATAAATTGGCCGCCAAATCCTGATAAAGCGCCCTCGACAAGTTCGATTCCCATGAATGCATCAAAGTTTTTGCCGTCCGAAGTCGTGATTCCAAAGTGGTCGCATGTCTGAAAACCATGGCGCGGGTAATAGTCCGGATCTCCCAAAATAATAATTCCCTCATATCCTGCTTCCTTCGCCAACACCAGGGTTTCCTCCAGCAAAAGACCTCCCACACCACAGCCCTGCCACTCGGGCGCGACGCAGAGCGGTCCAAAAGTCAGCACTTCCTTAACCTTATTCTGATTTTTCAGGGCCGCCCTGGCAAAGCAGACTGCACCCACAATCTCGTCTCCCGCGACGGCTACCCGCGACAATTCTGGCAGATACACTTCACTGTCTCTCAATTTGTGCACCAGCAGATGCTCATTACAGCCCATATGGTGTTTGTTCCAAAATGCCCGCAGTACAGCCTCCTCTGTTTTGTGGTATTCTGTCTCCTTTTCTTTTCGTATAGTGACGATATCCTTTGTCACCTTTTGTCCTTTTTTTGAAAATTTTCTCGGAAAATAGCCCATGTTTATGCGCACTTCCCTGCGTTCTAAATCGTGGTTCGTGTAGCAGCAGCTGTCAATACCGATTGGCTCAAAACCTTCCTGCTGATAAAAGCCGATTGCACCGACATTGCACGACTGTGTTTCCAGAATGACTGCTCTCCTGTGCTCCAAGACCGCCTGCTCCTTCGCAATCGCCATGAGCCGATGCGCAATCCCCTGTCTTCGCAGGCTCTCGTGAACCCATAGCTCTGTAACCATCAATCGGTTGCTCCACTCCTCCGGGCATGTTTCGATACATGCCATCAGCTCCTGTTTTCCGCCGCTTTCATTGACAATGCCCCACGCGTATGCCTTTTCCCAGTGCGGCTGATAGAGCTTGTCGGGAAAATCATATTCCTCTGGAAAATGTGTCACTGGTTTGTCAAATTTGCATTTGCGCATCTTGATTGTATACCCATCGGTCTCTTTTGCGATACTGACATCATAATACGTATCGGTTGTATAGCCCATTGGTATCATAGTCCCCTCCCACTGCTCCTTGGGAAGAGGAATAATTTTATAATCTGTTCCTGTCATCGTCTGTTTTACCTCCGTCTTTTTGACTTCTCCATTTTTCGCATCAGTATCTGCTGCCTTTCCCTGGCATATGCCTCCTCTTTCTGCAGGCTCAGATACGTTTTCCAGTGTCTCTGGTCGAGTTCTCCTGTCTCCAGAGCCTTTTTGACAGCACAGCCCGGTTCGGTCTGATGTCTGCAGTCGGAAAATCTGCACTGCAGCGCAAGCTCCTCAATGTCCTCGAACATGGATTCCATTCCGTCTGTGCCCTCTCCCATGATCAGCTTCCGCATTCCCGGCGTGTCGATGATTCTGCCGCCTCCTTTTATGACACTCTTGTCAGGAAGGATAATCCGGTCTGGAATATAAAACATCTGCTTATATGTTGTCGTGTGGCGTCCCTGCGCATCCGACTCCCTGATATCGCTTGTCTGCATCTGCTCTGAGCCCATCACGACATTCACAAACGAGGACTTTCCAACTCCTGAGGAGCCAAGTAGCACGATTGTATGTCCATTCGCAAAATACTTTTCCAACTGTGAAAATCCTTCGCCGGTGTACGAACTGACACAGTACACATCGACACCCGGCGCCAGAGAGTTCACCTGCGCCAATACCTGTTCCCGATCTTCCTTCAAGTCAGACTTTGTCAGCAGGATGACGGGTGTCCCGCCGCTCTGCCATGCGGCGGTCAGATAGCGTTCCAGCTTTGACGGGTGAAAATCCTTGTTCAGCGACATTGTGATGAAAACATCGTCAAAATTAGCCGCCACCGCCTGATCTGGCAGTCCCTGTGTCGCATTCAGGCGCATAAATACTGATTTTCGCTCCATCACCTTGAGAATCGTACTGTCACCGTCCGCATTCCGAAGCACCCGGACCCTGTCGCCGACCGTCGGAAACATCACGGTTTCCCCACTGTTATAAAATGCTGTTGTCTTTAATCTTCCATATAAAATTTCCGTGCCGACGCACAATTCATAGCGGTCCCTGTGCACCGCCGTAACGATCGCTGTATTTTCCATTTCGCCTTTTCCTCTTTCCAATCCTATTTTTTCTGCTTTTAATCGTTAATCCATTTTTTCTGTTCTGTATCATCATTCATCTCTCCTTTCACGCAAAAAATCCCAAAGACACCATTCTATGCCTTTGGGATTAAAAAATCTGCTGTATGCATAAAATCGCGGCACCAAACGATACCACGACCAGACACAGCTTTTATTTGCAGTTCTCCGAGGTAATCGCGCGCTTCATGAAATTCTTTTCAATACGGTTATTCATCTTAGCCATTATCAATTACCTCCGTTTCTTAATTATTGCCTTTTTATAGTATCATTTTATTGAATGATTGTCAATTACTGTTTACCAGGCTGTCAACAGATTACGATTCACGGCGTTGTTACCTGTACGTTTTCTCACGGAATGCGCAGTCCAGCGCATTCCTGACCTGTGAAC
>CAMWXA010000156.1 GCA_947178035.1 uncultured Lachnospiraceae bacterium
CGATTTTCATGGTGACGCATGACGCTTTTTCGGCAAGCTACTGCAGCCGGATTTTGTTTTTGAAAGACGGTCAGATTTTTCATGAGCTGGTTCGCGGAAACAGGAGCCGGCGTGCGTTTCTGAACAGTATTTTGGATGTGCTTTCCATGACAGGGAGTGTGACAGGAGGTGAAGGCGATGCTCGTTAAACTTGCACTGCGGAATGTACGGCGGTCGGCAAAGGATTATCTGGTCTACTTTGTCACGATGACGGTTGTGGTGGGATTGATGTTTGCCTTTAACAGTCTGTTGTTTTCCGAGGACATACAGGAACTGTTTCGGGAGGCGGAAATCATGAAAATGATGCTGGTGCTGGCAACGTTTTTTATAGTCCTTATCGTCGCATGGCTGATTCATTACATGCTGCGCTTTATCCTGGAAAAACGAAGCAGGGAGTTTGGGATTTACCTGCTTCTGGGCATGGAGAAACGGCAGATTGCTAAGCTGTATATGCGTGAAAATATGCTTCTGGGCGCGGGGGCTTTCCTTGTGGGGCTTGTGTTTGGATTACTGGTGCAGCAGATTCTGATGTCCGTGCTCTACAGTATGGTTCTGATGGACTACAGGCTCAACATCGAGATAAACAGGAGGTGTCTTGTCATGACGCTGCTCTGCTATGCGGGCTGTTATCTTCTGGCGCTTCTCCGGTGTAAGCGAAAGCTCAGAAAAATGAATATCCACGGTCTGATGAATGCAGAGAGACGCAATGAGGAAATGAGGGAGTCGCATGAGGGGATTAAGAGATGGCTGCTTCCATTGTCTGTCCTGTTTCTGGCTTTGTTTGGGGTATGGCTGTTTTGCTGGAAAAAATGGGATTCCGGCGTTATCGTGTCTTTTGTTGTGGGATTGGTGCTTGTGATTTACCTTTTTTACACAGGGCTGTCCGCATGGATCATCTGTTATGTCCGCCGTGAAGGAAAAGCTGTCTATAGAGGGCAGAATCTGTTTCTGCTCAGGCAGTTTGCCTCGAAGATCAAGACGATGCGGTTTACGATGGGGACTTTGACAGCGCTTTTTGTGCTGGCTTTTCTAGGCTGTTCGATTGCGATGATGTTCAATTTTTATCAGGAGCATATATTTGAAGTGAAAATGCCCTTTGATGTACAGATATACAGTGCATCTGTGGATGAGGACTTCGCGGCACAGCTTGCTGTCATAGAAGAAAATGTACCCGTTGAGGACGCGTATTCCTACCGCATTTACGAGAATGGAACAAACCAGATCAATGTCTGGCTGTACACTCATTTGCGCGTATTTGGTGATACGTACCGGAATACGGACGGAAGTCCCAATATGGAAAATATTGCATGCAATAGCACGTATTGCACGTATGATACTTATATGGGCCTTTCGGACTATAACCGGCTGCGCAGTATGCTCGGGCTGGAGGAAATTGCATTAAAGGACGATGCGTATATTATTCATATGAAGGACCGGGTCTTTCGGGAGACCGGCGATTTTTCTGACCAGCTTGTGATAGAAGGGAGCGGCGGGAGGCTTCAGTCTGCAGGCTTCTACACAGAGCCCTTTTCACAGGACGGGCATAATGGCGGGGACTATGTTATCGTGGTGTCAGACGCGGAAGCGGCCAGAATGCAGCCATATTATTCGGAGCTGGTTGTGGATATCGCCGGGACAGCACCAGCCAGTTTGAGTATTGATCTGTATGCGGCTTCGGAAACATCAAGAAAATCGACAGCGCTTGACTTTAATGATCCAAAGACGCTCATAGGGAATGGGATCAGATGCATCGGTTCGGATTCGATTCTTGTCTATGATACTGACAATCTGGTTCGCGACAATGTCGAGGTGGAGATGAAATGTATGCTCGCGACACTGATTTTTCCGTTTATTTATATCGGACTGGTGTTTCTGTGTGTCGCGCTGACCGTGTTGTCCATACAGCAGCTCAGTGATTCCGCAAAGTACAGATTCCGCTATAACGTGCTAAGGCAGATTGGCATGAGTGCAGGAGAGATTGCAGGGCTCGTCTGGAAGCAGCTTGTATTGTTTTATCTGTGTCCGGCGCTGTTTGCGGCTGCAATCAGTGGGATTATTGCGGGATATGTGGGCGGAAATTTTAATTTTTACGCGGGTGTAAGGACATCGGCATGGTTGTATTTTGGGATTTCATTTCTGCTGTTTTTTGGGGTTTACGCTATTTATTTCGTGGTGACATACGTCGGATTTATGCGGAATTTGGAGGCGGAAATATAAAGCATTCAGATTTTCGAATCGCCGCAAGTCCCTTCCTGCTTGATTACATTGCGCAGTGCCTGGTTTTGGACTGTTGTATACAAAATAAGTGTTTACAGCCTGCGCAATGTAATGGAAAGTGAAGCGTTTGGATTTCCCATACCAGAAATTTAGCTCTGATTTGATGTTGATTGTCTGAATTGGAAAGCATTTTTCAAACACGCTTTATACTTGTGATTTTGTAAAAATGGTACAGTTCCTCTTTGTCATCATACAAGTCCTTATACATCCTTTTTTCAGTCAATACAAATCCAGCCTTTTCAACCGCCTTCCAGGACGGTATGTTTTCGTCTTTCACCGTCGCAATCAGTTGTTTCGCCTGCAAACAAGAAGTTTACATCCATATCAATTATCCATATCCAGATGGAATCCTATGATATGATTCATTTTCCGGTTTGCAAAAATCTCCCCGCTGCCAGTTGTAAGATTATGAAGAACGCTCCATTGCAGTTTGCCGATATCAGCCAATAATTGAATTGCAAGGCGGTGAACGCTTGAATCATTTATGACCGTTCCTTGAGACCGCTCTAATCAATATTCCAATCAGTACCACCGTATCTACAAATAAAACGGTGACGATATTCCTAACCAGGCCATACACAAAAAGGATCGAGAAAATTTCTACGGATAACGCGATAAAACACAGATAATTGCTCAAATACTCTGTCATGATCGCAGCATGGGGATTACTCATCTGCAATTTGGCATAGAGACATGGTCTCAGGAGATAGCGAATCACAACACACACTGCAGGATAAGCAAAGATAAACTCCTTTTTTACGAGAGAAGTCACTGTTCCGTCACTCCACTGCACAGGAATTTCCAACGGCAGCTTTGCATAGAACACCATACCAACCGTCAGACATAATCCTGTAATCGCAATCCATGTAATCAGACTACCCCATATATACAGAAAACTGACAGCGTCCAGCTTGAAAACTGTCTGATTATCTTTCCAGTAATCCTGCGGCTCTGTCACATACTGCGCCACCTGTAAGCTGGCATAACTGATATCGTCTGTGCTGAGCATTCTGTCACACATCGCTTTTGACTGGTTCAAATCCGTAAGCTGCTCCTCCAACACTTTACGCTGCCTTTGAATCACTTCCCGCAGTGTTATCGTTTCTGATATCATGCTGCGGATTTCCTCAACCGAAATTCCCAATGTGCGCAGATATGCAATTTTTATGATATCCTCGATGTCTCCTTCTGAGTAATCTCTATAACCATTACGCTCATTTCTTGACGGCTGAATCAGTCCCTCTTTTTCATAAAAACGCACATTCGAGCGCGCCAGTCCAGTCCGTTCCTCAACCTCTTTGATTGTCATAAGCCCTTGCCCTCTTTCTTTTTATTGATCGTGTGTACAAACAGTTTCTTACCCGCAATCATAAAGTATAAACAGGGTTTACAGTCAAGCGTTTTTTAAGACTGCGCAGAATATTTCTTGGAAATAAAAATGGTAAATCAATTGGAAAAAGAATGACGGTGCAGGAGACAGATTTTCAGTTCGAATCTAAAAATTTTCCTGCCAGCTTATATACTTGTCTTATTTCTTTCGATGATAAATCCCATGCGTTTATTTCTTCTGAAATAATTTCAGGATATTTTTTGCTGATATCCCTCAAAGCGCTGCCTACTGATTTGCGCACGTACTCGCTGTGGTCTTCTCTATGGGCGGACAACAACTGTACTGCAATCTGAGGGTGCTCCTTAAAATAAGGACGGCTTGTCCATATTCTTAATCCCTCCGACACAGCTCTGCGAACATTGGCACAATCACTGTTTAACCATTCCTTAATCAGAGGTAAAGATGTTTCATATCCAATGATTTTACAATGGTTATCAAATGCCATTGCTAAAATTTCCTGGACTTTCCAGCTGTCATGCCGACTCACCATGTTTTTCAAAAAGGACAGTGCAGAAGCATTGTGATGTGCAGAATATCCCAGAAGAAAAACACCGACTTCCTGAATTTGAAAGTTATCTGATTGATAAAGTTTCATCCCCATGTCAAAGCACTCGTTAGGAGAATGCGACTGATAATATTTCTCTGCCTCACTTTTGACAAGTTTTAGACTGTCCTTTTCAGGAATTAATTCTGTCAAATACTGCATATAATCTTTCATATAACACCTCTTCGTGGATTGGGCTTATCCGTTTTCACCAAAACATAGCCCTCTCATTTTTAATCCTGCCCTCTCTTCAGCCGTCTTGTCTGCAGTTTCTTCCAGATTCCCCTTGCCCGTTGACACATTTTTTCATCATATCCCAAAGCAGCCACCAAAATATTGTTGTCGACGATATCTAACGCCTCCTCGATATGTTTACCCTCCCGGATGATTCCATCCACTTGTTCTAAAATTTCCTGGATCTGCTGAATCGGAATACCATCTAATTTAGGAACCATGATATTTCCCACTTCTCCCGGTAATATTTCCAGCACGCCGCCCCCGTAACTCCTTCCGCACAATTCCGTAAACGCAAAAGATATGCTGTTATAATAGGACAACACAATTCGTTCTGGCTCGATTCCTTCATGAAACTTAATTCTGTGCATTGTATCCGTCGATACAGCATTGCAGCAATTCAATACAAATTTGGGATATAGGTTGTTTCGCCTTAAAAAGAAAGCATCTGGAACCCAAATAGATGGGATACAGTACCATTTATCTCTGATTCTGCACTTATATCCGCTATTTTCCCCCTGCTTTTCTCCCAATTTGATATATGCTCTCTGTTTTTTAGGAAAATCTTCTATATTTCTTTCAGGAAAATCAATCAGATATGCAGCTTTCCCTTTCGAGACATTCTCCATCCAGTCATCTTCTCTGAAATATAAACTGTTCGCATGTGAACTCCGTCCAATCAATGGCCTGACAACATCCTGCAGTTCATATTCGTTGACTTTCTCCTGATTGACAGAAAAATATTTGTTGTTACCAGTTGTTATACCGACATTAATCAACGCTGCATCAGATAATTTTTGAAATTGTTTATCTCCTTTTATCTGTTTTATCAGTGCATTTTCCGCATCATTTGTAAAATACTTTGTCCATTTTTCATGTACATGCTGCAGCTTTTGAAAACCATTTGTCCCAATATCAAATGATTTTAAATCGTCCAGATTATTTAACGCAACAATTCTGATTCCTTTTTCCTGTTTATCTTTTTCTCCGACGAACACAACGATTTCCTGCTCGATATCTGGAAAGATAAGCTCTTCAAAGGTAATAAGTGTTATTCTTGACAAGTGATCTGCCAGAAAAAGTCTTAAATCCTCTGCATACGCAACCTGCATGATTTCTGCCGGAATTACAAATGCAATCTTACCATGTTCACTCAGCAGATTCACACAAGCCACCATAAACCCCACCCATGTATTGATGAGTTTATTTGCTTTCATTCCCTGAGATGTTAAGATGTTCGATAACAGCTCCCTTTGTTTTCCTTCCAAATATTGATACCTTACGTACGGCGGATTTCCTAAAATCAAATCATACTTTTTTTGATCGGAAACCCTGCTATAGTGATCAAAGAAATCTTCATTGTATACTTTTATATTTTTATAGTCTTTCGCATACTTCTCTGCCTTTTTGGCTTCTTCCTGATCTATTTCAATAGCAGTAATTTCCTCTGCCATTTGATTAATCTTTTTCTTAATAACTGCATGCAAAAATACGCCGTCTCCGCAGCTTGGCTCCAAAACACTCGTGATTCCGTTTTCGTTCGCGAATAACTCCACCATCATTTCTGCAAGTGGCAGCGGAGTGTAATAGGCTCCCCTTAATTTTTGTTCTGTACTGTCCGCTTTCAGCTTCATATCTCTACCTAGAAATTCTGCTGATAAACTTTTGAGATTAAATTCTCTATTTTGTTTATCATGCGGTTCTTTTCCTTTTCCAATATATTTTTTGAGGATTTATCTGTGTGCTGACGCAAAGAATCATTGATCTCATAAATTCTTCTCGTACTTGCCACAACATCTGTATACAAATCCATCTGCCGGGAATCTTCAAAATTCAAGGCCACAAACGGTAATTTCTTTAAAAGAAATGTTCCTCTGGCCGTAAAACCATTTTCAAAATCACTTCCCTGAATCTGAAATATCTTTTCTGTGTAGGGGTGTGCCAGCCATGCCTGTATGTATTCCAGTTCATATGCACTTTCAGGCAGTTTACTGACTGCACAATAGCCGGCAGTTCCACCAGAGGAAATCAGCATATCCTTATCATCAAATGCATACATCGGCACTTTGCTTAACACCCGGACAATCAGCTTCGGCGTATTGATAAATGCCGTTAAAGCCTGTGTTCTGCCATACTGATACCACGTATCACTTGTCGCGTCCGCAATATCCCTGCCAACTCCACCGTTTAAACATTTCGGCACTAATCTGTCATAACAATCCTCCAAATACTGATAAGCTCCTGTATAAACTGATTTCATTTTGCCAATTGAAATCAATTTTCCTTCTGAATCATACGGAAAAATAATTTGCTTATCCGTTGTCAATAAAGAGTATGTTTCCATACCTTTTTCAGCTGCCTTTGTTGGCTTGAAATATGGTTTGAGAAGTTCCTTTTCTATCTTATACGCTTTACCATACTTTTCAACAAAGATATATTTTTCATTTTCTTTCTTAATCTCAGAGCCGTCAAACCAATATACTGCTTTTTTGTCAGAAAATTTTTCCGGACGCTCTGCACTGGTTTGTATTCCATTAAAAATATCTGCCACATCTGATAAAGGTATGGCCTTCTCGTTCAGTTTCTCCAGTATCTGCAAAAAAGCAATATCCGTTGAAAGTTTCCATGGGTTTTTATCAAGCTGTTCATTTCTGATTGAGATCGTTTCCAACTGCTTCCCTGTCCACAAATCAACAAGCGAATCCACTCGTGCATATTTCATAGATTCCTGATTCCGACGTGCAATTGTCACAATGGAACTATATATCGTTTTATCCGGGAACAGCTGCATATCACCAAAATCGTCAATGGAACACACACTCTTACAGATGAGCTTCCGCAGTTCCTGTCCCGCGGCGATCTTATAAAACTTATTTGGTATAATATAACTCAATCTGCCGTCTTCCTTTAATAAACGCAGCGCTTGCTCGACAAATAAAAAGTATTTGTCAAACTGCTTATACGCACTGCAATATTTCCTCTTGTATATCTCAAACTCGATCTCGTCTGAAATCAAATGCATGTCCTCTGTTTTTACATAAGGCGGATTTCCAAGAATCACGTCAAACTTATTTCCATCATTTATGGCATCCCAATCAAACGGAACTATTTTTAATAATTGTTCCGTTTCTATGTTTCGATTATTCAGATCCCCGCTCGTTATCAACGAATTACCGTGTTTTATATTTGCATCCAAATCAGGCAGTATTGGATTATTATTCTTTACAGAAGGCTCCGTTTCATCCTCGATCAGTTTAAGAAGCAATGAAAATTTGCTCACTTCAACCGCATGTACATCGATATCAATACCATAAATGCACTTGCATAAGATATCTTTTTTCTCTGTTAACGGCAATTTTCTTTTACCGCTCTCCAGCTCAATCAAATGATTCCTGTCATTTTCCTCATACCATCCCATACAATAATCAATCAAAAACTGGTAAGCTTCCTCTAAAAAGATCCCGGAACCACAGGCAATGTCCGCAATTTTAATCCCCAGTAATTCATGCGGAGTTTTTCCTTCGCATACTGGGCTCAATACTGCCTTTACCATATATTTAACAATCTCTGTCGGAGTACTGACCACTGATTTATAGATATACTCCTTTTTCTGTGCCAGACAAATTTTCCCATCCTTTTGCACAAGACTTTCAGCCAGAAAAGCCTCATAAATCTTTCCCAATAAACTCGGTTCGACAATTGTAAATAAGTATGGTGTTTTGGGATAATACAAGGATTCTATCATCTCAAAAATAATATCACTGTTAAGGTCGAAAATAGGGTTGCCGCCGCGAAACAGCCCCGAATTATATCTCTTATCTGCCTCTCTAAATACCACCGTCAGTTTTTCCTGCAATTCCTGACGATTCTCTATCGTTTCGTAAAGTTTCCTGTACAGAGGCAGCTTTCTGTCCTCGCATATTCTTATAAATACGATCTGATTGATAAAATCCTGTACCGTGTCATTTAGAAGCGAAATATCCTGATATATACTTTTACGCTGATACAGATATTCTCCTATCTCTAATCTCCATTTATTGATTTGCTGCAAAAAAGTTTCATCAATCTGTGTCGTATATCTTGTATCATTTTGAAAATCTGCTTTTATCATTTCATCAAAATGCCCCGAGTATACGCTATCCCGCGAAATCAAGTCAGCTATTTCCTCATATTTTTCAACGTACTGTTCAAAGTGATATCTTCGATATAGAGAAGAGACCGCATTCTCTCCTTCTTTTGGTTTGTTCGTAGTATCATAAACCAATAAATCTTCAAAGTTGGTCAAAATAGCCAGCGCATGTTTTGCATTCCACCCATATTTCCGTGTCTGCATTGCAGGCTCAAATTCTATGGTAATATCGACACTTGGTTTCTTGGCTTCGACAAACATTTTCGAGACACCGTTTAATGTCAAAGTATAATCCGGTCTTTCACTACTGTTCGAAAATCTTTCTACCACAACCTCTTTATATTGCGGCAGTTTTCCTTTCGCGTTCTGCACATCCCAGCCAAAACACTCCAGCAGGGGACTGATATATTCATCTCTGCATTCCGTCTCATTATATGCATTTTTAACATCGTGATAATACGCCCTGCTCTCATGATACTTTATAATCAACTGTTTTAGTCTGTCAATATTGTCCATAATTTCCTCTCTAAGACACTAAATAGTTACTTTTTGCTTCTATTTGTGTCCAATCTTTCATATCATTGTCAACTATCATCATACGCTATTCTATACACAATAATAATACATATGTTCTTTGATTTCAATATATTTTTGCATGATTTCAGTGTATCGCTTCTGATTTTGTTACAATTCACACCCACGCCAGTTTTTATTAGCCTATATGCTATTGAGGTGTGA
>CAMWXA010000157.1 GCA_947178035.1 uncultured Lachnospiraceae bacterium
TTTGATGCAGATTGTCAACATTTTTCTGCAGGTCGGCATGTGGGCAACGCCGATTTTGTGGAATATTTCGATGCTGGACAAAGAGCCAGTATTGCAGGGGATTATCAAATGCAATCCGATTTTTTATGTTGTGAACGGTTACAGGAATGCTTTGTTTACCAAGACGTGGTTTTGGCAGGATATTTCTTCAACGATTTATTTTTGGATTGTCACCGCCGTATTTTTTGGATTGGGAACCCTGATCTTTCGGAGACTCAGGATACATTTTGCAGATGTGCTGTAGAAAAATATGGACTGATAGCATAAAATACGGGGGGAACTATGGAAGACAAACAGTTACAAAAAGAGGATAATGGGACTGCAATTGTGGTGGACCATGTCTGCAAATCTTACAGGCTCTACGACAAACCGATGGACAGGCTCAAGGAAGCATTAAAGCTGACCAGAAAGCAGAAATATCATGAGGCGCATGCCCTGTCTGATGTGAGTTTTGTGGTCAGGCAGGGGGAATGTGTTGGAATTATCGGAACGAATGGTTCTGGCAAGTCCACGATTTTAAAAATTATAACAGGTGTTCTGAATCCCACGAGCGGCAGTGTCACAGTTGACGGGCGCATTTCTGCCCTGCTGGAACTGGGAGCCGGATTTAATATGGAGTACTCAGGGATTGAAAATATTTATCTGAATGGTACGATGAACGGTTTTTCCAACGAGGAGATCGCAGCGAGACTGCAGGATATTCTTGATTTTGCAGATATCGGGGACTATGTCCATCAGCCGGTGAAGACGTACTCGAGTGGTATGTTTGTGCGTCTGGCGTTTTCAGTGGCGATCAATATCGAACCGGAAATATTGATTGTTGACGAGGCGCTCTCTGTCGGCGATGTGTTTTTCCAGGCAAAGTGTTATCACAAATTTGAGGAGTTCAAGCAGATGGGAAAGACCATCATCATCGTAAGTCATGACTTGAGCAGTATTGCCAAGTACTGTGACAGAGTGATTCTGCTCAACCAGGGTGTGAAGCTGGGCGAAGGTTCTCCAAAGAAAATGATCGATGACTATAAGCGTGTGTTGGTAGGGCAGTATGAACTGCCCAGGCAGTATGAACTGCCCAAGCAGTATGAACTGCCCAGACAGTATGAACTGCCCAAGCAGTATGAACTGCCCGAATCAAGATCAGGGAAGAGCCTTTTAAATGACGCTGAGGTTCAGGAAGCGGTTCACAAACAGGCCGCCGTTCAGAAGCGCGCAAGGCAGCAGGCAGACGGGGCAGGTGCACAGGAGTCCGGGACACTGGAGTATGGCACACGGGAAGCGGTGATCGAGGAGATCTATCTGACGGATGATCGCGGCACAAAGACCAACACACTTTTAAAGGGGCTCACTTTTCACATAAATATGAAAGTGAAGTTTTACCAGGAGCTGCCGGCACCGATTTTTGCTTTTTCGATTAAGAACGCCAAAGGTACTGAAATTACAGGTACGAATACGATGTTCGAGAAGGCGTTTTTGGAGCCAGTGAAAGCAGGCGTTACAAAAGAAATCTGCTTTACACAGAAAATGTCACTGCAGGGAGGAGAGTACTTGATATCCTTCGGCGTGACAGGTTATGAGGGCGACAATTTCAAGGTGTATCATAGACTGTATGATGCGCTTGATGTGACCGTGGTGTCCGATAAGAATACGGTGGGGTATTATGACATGGATTCAACCATCGTTGTAAAAGAGATATAATACGTATCGCGTAAGAAAGCAGGTAAAAGCAGTATGGCGGAGGATATACAGATCAAACAGGAAAAGATAGGCAATGTTACGATGGATTATACTTATTATGCTGGTCAGGATTTGTATTCAGATGGCGAGATTGAGGATAAAATGCTTGACATTGCGATGTACAATTCACCTGGGGAGTTTCCCAAGATTATTGAGACGGAGAAGAGCTGGCCCATTTTTTATCATTTTTCGCCGCTTCGGACCAATATCATTGATTGGATTCCTTTCAGGAAGACAGACAAGGTGCTTGAAATTGGCGCGGGCTGCGGTGCGATCACCAGTTCGCTGGCGAAGAGGGCAGGCCATGTTACGTGTATTGATCTATCCAGAAAGCGCAGTCTGGTGAACGCTTACCGAAACCAGGATGCGGACAATATCACGATCATGGTCGGCAATTTCAAGGATATTGAACCACATCTTGACGAGGATTATGATTATGTATTGCTGATTGGCGTCTTTGAGTATGGTCAGGCGTATATAGGTGGGATGACCCCCTACGAAGATTTTATGCAGATCTGCGATCGTCACAGAAAACCTGATGGGCGTCTGGTGATTGCGATCGAGAACAAATTCGGACTGAAATACTGGGCAGGCTGCCGCGAAGATCACCTGGGAACATATTTCTCGGGACTTGAGGGATATCATGATGGTGGTTCGGCGAGGACGTTCACGCGTCATGGACTGGAGCGGATTTTGGACAAGGTGGGAATTTCCGAGTATGCTTTTTACTATCCATATCCTGACTACAAATTTGCGACAACCATTTACTCGGACCAGTATCTTCCGAAAAAGGGTGAGCTGAGCAATAATCTGAGGAATTTTGACAGAGAGCGTGTTTTGCTGTTTGATGAAAAACAGGTGTTCGATGAGATTATCGAGGAGGAGGAGTTTCCGCTTTTTTCCAATTCCTATTTGCTGGTAGCTGGCGGTGCTCCCGATGTTATTTATACGAAGTTTTCCAACGACAGGGGTTCCCGGTGGGCCATCCGGACTTCGATTGTCCGGGAGGCATCAGGGCAGGTGCATGTGGAGAAACTGCCGGATACGGAGGAAGCGTGCAGGCATCTCATGAACACAAAGAAAGCCTATGAGCTGCTTTCTTCGCGATATGAAGGTACGAAGATCGCCATCAACCAATGTGCGGCGATAGGTGATCAGATTCAAAACGGGCTGTCTTTTGCGTTTTGCAATGGAAGAACATTGGAGACCTTGTTGGATGAGTGTCTGATGCGGGCAGACGTAGCTGGATTTAAGGCATTGGTAGAGGAGTATTTGTACTGGCTCTGCTACAATGAGGACACGCATGCTGTGAGTAATTTTGATTTTGTATTTCCCAATATCCTGGTGGATGGAGAAAAATGGCATGTAATTGACTATGAGTGGACTTTTGACAAGCATATTGATTCGAAGGATATTGCTTTTCGCGCATTTTATAATTATATATTGGGCGGTGGGACAAGAAAAGCATGTGAAGATCTTCTCATGCGGGATATTTTGGGATTTACAGATGATGAGATCAAGGCGGCGGTCAGCGAAGAAAAGGAGTTTCAGCTTCGCATTACGGGAAGACACGCCTCAGCAGGGCGTATGCGTGAGCTAATAGGGAACAAAGCCTATGCGCTCGAGGGCATGTTAAAGTACTGCAATCATGCAGATCTCAAGTATGTTGTGCAGGTTTTTGTGGATTACGGCGAGGGTTTTTGCGAAGAAAATTCGATAAGGCTTTGGGAGTGCTACGCTGTCGGAAGATATATGAAGCTGGAGTATGATATTCCTGACAAGGCTGTGCGGATCAGGATTGATCCCTGTGAGTATCCTTGTGTGGTGGACATACATGAGATCAGGGTTGGAGACAGACTCTATGCGGGTGATGCGATTGAGGTGAATGGATTCTGGCAGGAATGCGGCTGGGTTCTATTTGACAGTGAGGATCCCAATCTCTCTTTCGAGGTTGTGGGAGGAGAGCATCTTACAGTGGATATGGACATTTTGGAGATTCCGCAGTCACTTGCCAGCCAGATTGTGCAGAGTGCAGTAAAAGAAAATTTTGTCACCAGAACAAAGGGGTTTCTTAAGACAAAGCTGAAAGTCTGAAAAACGCTCCAAAATAGGGGATTCATTGATATGATTGGGAAGATAAAGGAAGCCATACAGGGCAGATTATATAAAAGGTGCATAGAAGAGTACGAGAGAGAGCTGCGCTGTCAGACAGACCCGTATCTTCTGTGGATCAGGCAGAATGAAAAGGGCAGTCAGAAGGATGAACAGAAAGGAGAACATCCAGAGATTGCCACTGTGTATTTTCAGAACTGCGGCAGGAGTTTTTCCCTGTCGGGCGTGGAGAAAGAATATATTTTGTTTGTGTCAAAGAATGGCAGGATCGCACCGAATGCCTATCAGGAGATCGCGCAGTATTTTGAGACACACCAGGATGTGAACATCGTCTATACAGACGAGGACACGTGGATGCTGGAGCTTGATAAAGTGCGGAGAAAGGATCTGGAAGACGACGAGAGCACACATCGGATTTTCCCGTGGACAAAGCCAGTGTGGTCTCCAGATACATTGCTTTCGTTTCTGTATTTTGGCAGTCTTTTTGCAGTCCGCAGGGAGGCCTGTCTGGGGATTGAATGGCTGGGAGATGGCGATTACCGGAAGAATATATATGATTTTGTGCTGAAGGCGACAGAGGATGGCAGGAAGCCCGGCCATATTGGGAAAATACTGTTTCATGCATATGCAAAGGGAGGCAGCCGGATAGAGATTGAAGAGCGGCTGATGCACGAGACGGATTTGATCGGTGTGGGGGAGGCATATGACTTTATCCGTGAAAATGCGTTTGCCAGGCGCGGCCTTAAGGGAAGAATGGTTGTGGATGCGCTGACTAAGATATCGTATCCGGTATATGAACTGCCAGAGAAGCCGCTGGTCAGTATGGTCATACCATCAAAGGACAATCCAGAGGTGCTCAAACAGTGTATTCGTTCTGTCTATGCACATACAGATTACTCTGATTTTGAGATTGTGGTTGTTGACAATGGAAGCGCAGAGAGCGTGCGCGATGAACTGGAAAATTTTAGGAAGGAGTGTCCATTTACCTATCTGTATCAGCCGATGGACTTTAATTTTTCCCATATGTGTAATGTGGGAGTGAAGGAATCAAAGGGCGAATATATTCTGCTGCTCAATGATGACATGGAGGCGGTTGAGGATTCCTGGCTTACCAGGATGGTTGGGCAGGCGTCGCTGAAGCATGTTGGCGCTGTCGGAGCAAAGCTTTTGTATCCAAATTCAACCAGGATACAGCATGCCGGTGTCAACAATACCGTGTCGGGCCCTGGCCACAAATTAAAACAGCTGGATGACAGTGTATCATATTATTATGGCAGAAACCGCTTTGTGTATGACATGATTGGCGTCACTGGTGCATGTCTGATGATGCGCAGGGAGTGCTATCTTGCCATGGGCGGACTGTTTGAAGGGCTTGCTGTGGCGTACAATGATGTCGACTTGTGCTTCCGCCTGTGCAGTGAGGGGTTGTATAATGTCCAGAGAAATGATGTCGTGCTGTATCATCATGAATCGCTCAGCCGCGGTGATGATCTGAAAGATGAAAGGAAGTTAAAGCGTCTCAATGCTGAGAAGAATATACTTTACAAAAGGCATCCAAAGTTTTACAGACACGATCCGTTTCTCGGAATATTGTTAAATAATGGGGAGCCGGAGTACAGCTGCTGCTGGTTGGAGCAATATGAACTGTGTCATATCTTTGATGTCTCCGACAATCATACAATTGCAGAGTCCCAAAAGCTTCCGGCACTGGAGAAGATGAATCAGGCAATCATGATTGTCGTGGAGGACTGTGGTAAGGAGGACCTTGCCAGGGCAGTGACGGAGAATGGGCAGAAGACAAAAACATATTACCTGGTGAAAGGGTGGGCCTATGTGCCGGGGGCGGACAATGCACGCTATCAATTCAAGCTCCTTCTGGTGAACAGGAGCGGCAAAGTGTGGGAACTTCCAGTGCAGAAGCGGTATCGCAAGGATGTGGCTGCAATTTTGCCGGATGAGACAAATGTGGAGCTGGCAGGCTTCTGTAACTGGGTTGTTGAGGGAACGCTGCCGCCGGATACGTATGATCTGTGGATGACCGCAAAGGATGGCTGTTCAAGACAGCGACTATATCGAAGTATGGAGAAAACATTGACGATCGAATGAAAGAGTATAAACAGGAACTTTTTGCACAAAAGACGCCATACCTGCAGTGGCTGAAATCGCAGGAAGCCGATCTGAGAGCACAGTATGGACAATGGCAGAATCAGGAAGCTTTAGGGAAGCAGATGTACACGCTTCCCTTTTCTTCGTGTATGGACAGCGTGAAAAAGTACGAAGAGCCCGCTGCCGACGCAGTATATCTTTTTGTGAAAGAGGGAGGGAACCTGTCGGAATATGCCGCAGCTGTGTTTGCAAAAGTCTTTTCTGAGGCTGTGGGCGCAGTGCTGGTATATGCAGACGAAGATTACAGAGGAAGTTTAAGAGAGCTGTATGGCATTGAGGACGGGATATTCGAAGATGAGATTACACGGCCTTACTGTATGGGCGGCAGCGGCGCATATTACAGAGGTGCACCCTGGTTCAAGCCTGATTTTTCACCGGACACGCTTTCCTCCTTTTTCTATCTCGGAAGTGTGTTTGCGATCCGGGGGAGCCGGCTGCTGGAGATAACCAGAAAATACGGGGAAGACCTCAGTATCTATGAGCTTGTGTACAGGATATTCATGGATGCTTTGGACAGGAGGCAGCAGGGGGGATGGGAAGAGATTATCCACGTACCGAAGGTATTATATACCAATGATAGTCTGAACTGTGCAGATCCAGTCAAAGCATCCCGTGAGCCGGCAGATTGGAAACAGAATGCGGTTTCTGACAGGGTATCGATTGTCATTCCAAGCAAAGACAATGCGCAGGTGCTGCAAAAGTGCCTGCAGACCTTGATACAATACACTAATTACGGAAACTATGAAGTGATAATTGTGGATAACGGCAGCGAACCAGCGCAAAAACTGTGGATAACAGATATGATCGCGGCATTCCGGGAAAAGAATCCAAATCTTGTGATCCATTATTTTTATCAGATGATGGTGTTTAATTTCTCGGCGATGTGCAATGCCGGGGCGCAGTTGGCAGACGGAAAGTACCTTCTTTTTCTCAATGATGATATTGAGGTTTTGGATACGGATGAGGGCAGGCAATGGCTTGACAGCATGCTGGCATATGCCAGGAAACCCCATGTGGGCGCTGTCGGGGCAAAGCTGTATTATCCGTCTTTAGGAAATAACACTTGTTATAAAATTCAGCATGTGGGAATTACCAATATGGGAATTGGACCAGCACACAAGCTTGGCGGCATGGAGGACACAGGGAGTCTCTACTATGGACACAACACACAAAACTACGACATGCTGGCAGTCACAGCGGCGTGTATGCTGATTCGCAAAAGTGTTTTTGAAGAGGCGGGCGGCTTTGACGAAACCTTTCCAGTAGCGTACAATGATGTGGAGCTCTGCTTCCGGCTGTATCGGCGGGGATACTTTAATGTACAGGTCAATGACGCGGTGCTGATTCACCATGAGTCCCTCAGCAGAGGGCAGGATACTTCACCGGAGAAGCAAAGCCGTCTGTTTGGCGAGAAGAATAAACTATACCAGAAACACCCAGTATTTCGCGCGGGTGACCCCTTTTACAGCCCCAATCTGGTGCAGTGGAAAAAGGATGCAGCATACCACACAGGATATTTATATGAGTTTGACAGGTACGCAAAGCCAATCCTGCTTGAAAACGATGGAGAGAGCGGGAAAAGAAAACGGGCGGTATTTAAAAAATATGATTTTAGAAATTTCCTGAATGCGTCGTGCGGCGTGATGGCAAAAATATATGATAGACTGACCGGTTATCGCGATCTGATGTTTCATGTCGACAGCGTCGAGTATGGCGACGGCGCCGCTGGTGCATGCATAACAGTGGAGGGATGGAGTGCTGTCAGAAATATGGACAATGCTGGCGTACCGCGGAAACTCTGGCTCATATACAAGACGCGGAACTTTGATTTCAGAAGTGTATATGAGTTTGACATAGCGCCAAAGCTCAGGGAGGATGTAGCGGAGATTTTGGAGGAGAAGGACAATCCAAAAGGGACGAGAAACGCTGCGCTCTCGGGCATACAGGTAAACATTGAAAAAAGTGCGTTAAAGCCTGGCGTGTACAGTATCGGTGTGCTTTGCAAAAACAAACTGATCTGTGATCCGGAGAAAATTGTTAACGTTGACAGAGATACAGAAAGAAAGGTGTGATGCAAGATGGCAAATGATACGATTGACGACTACCAGAATAAAGAGGAGCAGGATGTGCAATTCTATAAACAGGCGTATGAGCGGGAGAAAGCGCGGGCGGCATCCTTGGCAGGCAGGCTTGCAGATGCCAAAAATGAGGCGGACAGTCTGCAGTTCCAGCTGGATCGCATTAAGAACAATCCGCTGTGGAGAGCGTCCAGGCCCCTGCGTCAGACAATGCATTGGGGGCTTAGGAACTACAGGCGTGTGCGGAATCTGGGCGGCCCCAAAGGCATTGCCAGAAAATTAAAACAGAAAAAGATTGAGTCCCAGGCAAAAAAACTGCATGGAACGGCAAGCTTTCCGACGCCAGAACAGGCAGCGGTACAGCGGGAAACGAAGTTTGACCGCATGGTCAGGATTAGCATCCTGGTGCCGCTGTGGAACAATCAGCGGGAATTTCAGATACAAATGCTTGACTCTGTGATGAATCAGACTTATCAGAACTGGGAGCTGTGTCTGGCAGATGGTTCCGACGAGGAGCACAGCTATATCGGAGAGATCTGCAAAGAGTACGCTGCGCGCGCAGGTGGCAGGATTGTCTATCACAAGCTCGACAAAAACGGGGGAATATCCGGAAACACCAATGAGTGCCTGAAACTGGCCACGGGTGAATATATAGGGCTGTTTGACCAGGATGATATTCTGCATCCCTCTGCACTTTATGAGTATGTGAAAGTGATTAATGAGCAGGGAGCGGATTATATTTACTGTGATGAGACCACCTTCAAGGGCGACAGCATCAACAATATGATCACGCTGCACTTCAAACCTGATTTTGCGCCGGACAACCTCAGGGCAAACAATTACATCTGTCATTTTAGTGTGTTTTCCAGGGAATTGCTTGAGGGGACAGAGCTTTTTCGAAGCGGCTTTGACGGCAGCCAGGACCATGATATGATACTGCGTCTGACGACAAATGCCAGAAAGGTCGTGCATGTGCCAAAACTTATGTACTACTGGCGTTCTCACAAGGCGAGCACGGCAAGCGACATCAGTGCCAAACCCTATGCCATTGCGGCGGCAAAGGGAGCCGTGGCAGACCATCTGACCAAGTGCGGTTTCAAGAATTTTGAGATTAAGAGTACGAGAGCCTTTGACACGATTTTTGAGATCAAATATGAGATAA
>CAMWXA010000158.1 GCA_947178035.1 uncultured Lachnospiraceae bacterium
TTGATACTAGATTTGATTGAGTGTCTTGTGCTCGGTGATGTTTATAAGAGACAGAGACAGGACGGGAAAACAGACCGTATGAACGTACCGGTGAAATCAGTGCACATATTGCGTTGGAATTCTACGAAGAAAAAAGGGATAAGTATTTTGTGGTAGGTGCAGTGGTGGATTCGGCTTCTGAAGGTCAGGAAAAAACGGCAAGATATCTGATGGATGGCATTCGTCTTGAGGATGCTCTTTTTTTCCAAGGGAAAACACCAAAGTCCATTAATCAGTTCAGAACGACGAATGCTAAGAAGATTAAGCAATGGTGTACGACGGACAAGGAAGCCAGGTCTATGATCAAAAATAGGTTTGGACGAATTGAGGATAAGTTTTTCAGACTGATTCCCAAGGCTCTGGCTTTCAGACCAATCGACGATATCAAAGATTTTGTTTATTCTTATGTATTAGATGAAAAAGAAGTGAATATTGATGTGCTGCGTGAAAATGTACGTACATATCAGGATTTACAACGCACATTAGAGAATGTGAAGATTCGTATTGGCAGATTGGAAAAAATCAATACAATGCATGATCAGGCAGTGGATGGTTTGCAAAAGGACAGACAGTACGAGTATTACCTTGCCAGAGTGGAAGCAGATCTGATTGGTGAAGATATAAATAGGATGCAATCGAAAATACAGTCTGATACTTTCAGACTGGAGGAGCAGAATAGGCAGATTGACCTGGTGAGAACAGAGCAGACAGAGAAGCAACAGATCAGGGATGATTTGCGGGCTGAGCTTGCAACAGATAAGGATTTTCTGGCAAAGGATGAACAGGAGAAAAAGTTACATTCATTGGAAAGCCAAAAAGTTGTTATGCTGGAAGAACGCAAACTACTCCAGGAAAGTATAGATGCGGCGAAAGGGCAGTTGACGAAACTGTTGGAGGTCAAAGATGTAGATAGCTCTGTAAAAATTTATTACGAATATCTTTGCAGGAAAGATAAAGATATCAATCTCGCAGACATGAAAGATACGCTTGTGCATGTGATTGCATATAAAAATGAAATGCGAGATAAGATATTCAAAAAGATGGCTGAAGTATCTGCTGAAGAAGCAAGGGTCAGCAGTCAGAAGCAGGAGCTGGACAGAAAAATAGAACAATTAATGAAGAAAAAGCTATCCTATGCAGAGGATGTTGAACGTGTCAGAACGGCTATAAAAGAAGAATTCCAGCGTATCGGCAGAACCCCGGAACCACGCATTTTATGTGAGATGTTAGAAATCACGGATGATTCTTGGAGAAACGCAGTAGAGGGCTATTTGAATACACAGAGATTCTATATTTTAGTAGAACCGGAAAATTTTGACATTGCACTGGGAATTTATGACAGACTTCGAAAAGAGAAAAAGGCATATGGGGTGGGACTCATTAATACGCAGAATCTGGATCAGTATGATACAGCACCGGAGGGGTCGCTGGCGACAGTTGTAACCTCGAAGAATAAATATGCAAAGCGTTATATCAATATGATTCTGGGAAAAGTACATATGTGTGCACATTACCGGGATTTGAAAAACTATAAAACTTCTATTACAAAGGAGTGTATGAAGTATCAGAATAATGTGGCCAGTGCTATAAAGCCGGCTATTTTTGAGACCCCATATATTGGTCAGAATGCACTGAAGGTGCAGTTAGAACAGGCCAGAGAGAAACGGGAAGAGATTAAGAAACAATTGGTGCAGCTTCACGATAGGCTGGAACAGTTAGAATTTGTTCTGAAACCTTTGGAAACAGAGCATGACACAGATATCAAGTACAGACTGGATGTCATTGGTGATTTGCATCATGTTGACTTGGAAATCAATAAATGCAAAGAAAATATTGCTACCCTGGAGAAGAACTCCAATATGATTATGAAACAGCTGCAGCTGTCAAAATTAGAGGAAATATTGAGAGAGCTGACCGTTAAACTGGATTCTTTGAACAGGTCAGTAGGCAATACGGAAGAAAGAATCAGTCTGACCAAAGAGCATATAGCAAATGGGAAGTTGAAACATGCCGAAAAAGCAGTTATTTACGAGGAATTAGGAACGAAAGCCGGAGATGCTCTGCCGATTTGGAAGCAGGAATATGAGAAACAGACGGAGGATAAGTCGTTCTCACAGTTTCGAGAAAATTATTCGAGACGGAGAAAGGCGAATCAGACACTGGTGGATAAGGCAATGGATGCCATGAAAGAATCGATGGGCGAATACAAAACGGCACATGATTTCGGAGCACCGGCCACGATGGAAGGTTATCCGGATTTTGAAGCAGAATATCTGAAACTTAAGAATTCAGAACTTTTGCAGTATGAAGGGAAAGTAGATGCTGCCAGACAGGCGGCAGAAGAAGAGTTTAGAGAGCAGTTCCTGTCTAAATTGCAGGAAAACATGAAGATGGCGCAGGCGGAGTTCAAAGAATTGAATAAGGCGCTTGACGATATTATATTCAGCAACGAAAAGTATGAATTCCTGTATATGCCAAGTAAAAGGTATAGACAGTATTATGAGATGATCATGGACGATTTTAATGCAATGCAGGGAGAATCCATTTTCAGCGGGTTGTTTCATGAAAATCACAAGGCAGTAATCGAAGAATTGTTTGAACGATTGGCACTGGATAAGGAAAATAATGCCAAGGCTTTGGATGAATTTACGGATTATCGAACCTATATGGATTATGATATCCGCATCATTCATAGTGATGGAAATTATTCTCTGTATTCCAAAGTGTGCGAGGAAAAGAGCGGCGGCGAGACGCAGACACCATTTTATGTGACTGTGGCGGCATCTTTTGTCCAACTTTATAAAAATAATATCGGTGGAGAAGCAATAGGTCTTGTGCTTTTTGATGAGGCCTTTAACAACATGGATGACGAAAGGATCGGTGGCGTTTTGGAATTCTTAAGAAGACTGCCATTACAGATTCTGATTGCAGCTCCCCCTGATAAAATACAGTATATCAGTCCGTTCGTTGAAGAAACGTTATTGGTGATGACGGACGAAAAGGTTAGCTTTGTGGAGAGGTATATCAATGGCGCAGTATGATCGGAAGGTATTAAATCACCTGTTGGATACATATGAGAATAGTTTGTTGTCCACAGGGGAGAATAAGCGAACGATACAGATAGAGTTCCGTTTTACGAAAACATCCATCCCGTCTTATTTTGATGAGAGTTCTGACGAATATGAGAGCATTCATGTATTGATGAAGCTCTTGGAATGCAAAAAACTAATCCGCATCATTTGGAAGGATAACAAGCAAGATTATCTGATTCAGAAAGTCAGACTGATGACAGATCGCATAGAGGAGGCTTATCAATATGTTGGACGTAAGCCAAAGCGAGGATTGGAAGAAGAAAACATTACTTTGCTCCAGAAATATCTGGATGAGGAAGCGCCTGTTACAGTGTCTTTTGTCAGGTATCTTCTAAAGCGGGTACAAAATCATCAGTCAGTCAAAGAGTATATTGCATTGGAGAATCTGAAGGAAACAGAGAAATTCCTCCGGGCATGTGTACTCGTAGAAAAAAATAGAAAGCCATGCTATATTAGGGAATTTTCTATCATGCATTTCCAGGATTCTAAGTATTTTGAGCAGATAGAAAGTCGTATTGCTAAAGTGTTGCGGCAATTTTCAGGTGAATATGTGGAAACGGACACATTGGAATTGTTAGCGGAATATGGAATCTATAGAACTCCAAATTATGTGTATTTTAAGGGGAATGCCAGAATATCCATCGGCGAAGAAGCAGTTGATTTATCCCTGTTAAAGCAGGGGATAGGCATTTCCGGAGAAGACCTTTCAGGTATCCGGTTTTCTGATCTGAGCAGGATAAAGAAAGTGATTACCATTGAAAATCTCACTTCTTTTTTTAGATATTGGGAGGAGGATAGTCTTTTCATATACCTTGGCGGATATCATAACAGGATTCGAAGAGCCTTGTTAAAAATGGTCTATGAGACAATCCCGGATGCCAAGTATTATCATTTTGGAGATATTGATGCGGGAGGATTTTCCATTCTGTTGGATTTGCGGAAAAAGACGGGTATTCCGTTTATGAGTTACCATATGGATTTGGATACGCTGAAGCAATACAGGCAATATGCAAAGGGATTGACAGAGTCGGATCGAAAGCGATTGGAGAAAATAGGAAAAGAGAAAGAATTTTGCGAGATAATAAGATTTATGCAGGAGGAAAACATAAAGCTGGAGCAGGAATGTATTATTTAGGAGTGATTACAACCTACATTTGAGTATCTTTTGAAAATGCTATTAAAAATTTGCGGTTGCATAAAACAGCTTTTTTGGAATGGAGACCTGATATGAACCTGACAAAATTTTTAAAATAGACAGATGCCCTTACGGCGCAATATTCAACAGAGCAGCTTATCGCAATTCAGTATGCAGAAAAATATGCTGCCGTTCACCCGGGATTCTATTTGCACATATTGGAAAAAGGAGAATATGCATCGGCAAAAGACATGGTATCCATAGGAATAAGAGCGATGAAGACAATACCCAGGAAATATATTATGCGCAGCAGAGTAGCATTGAAAACGGCAGAGTATGTTATTGCGGCAGATGGGGAACAGGCTTTACTGGGAGAATGTTATTTGGCCGCATATGAATCTGATACATCTGCCCTGAATTATCTTCGAGTGCTGTTAAACAGTTACGAAAACGAAAAGAAAAAGGAAGAACTTCAAAAAATTTTTATGAAATTATCAGTACATAAAAGCTGTAGCCCTTTTGGTATGTATGAAAGAAGTTATGCATACTCTGAGAGGGAAGAAAACAGACTGGACAGTAATATGTTTTTTTTGCTCAGATTTTTAGACGGGCAGTTCGCAGACGTATTGGACAATGGATTGAACAAATCGGAAGCATTAGGCTGGACAGGAACTTTTATGAAACAGGGAATTGCATTGTATCTGTTATATTTGCATGAGGGGCAATGGAACAGTGAGGGAATCACCGCTATGGCGGAGATGGCAAAAAGGGCAATGAGATTTTCTTCAGAGGAATATCGGAAAGGCACCCGTGGGTTTGAAGGGATAGGCGAAAACGATCTGTTTTGCCAATTATTTTTAAAATGGAAGTCTGCGGTGCAAATGGAATCGGATATTAGTACTTGTGCAATAAGAAGAATCACAGCACTGCTTGAAAAGCGGACAGAAGGAATTATGAATGCAAATCGCAGAAACTATTATGGGGAATGTGCAGCGTATATCGCCGCTTTGGGCGAGGTGCGGGAATCCAGGGGAGAAACGGGTGCAAAACAGAGACTTATGACATCTTATAAGGATAAGTATTTACGAAGGAGGGCATTTCAAGAAGAAATGAGAAACTATGGCTGGATAGATACTAAGAAAAAATAGGTGCATCATTTTGTTTGTATTAGTGGGTATTTGCGAGGTCGGGTATCATTGGTCCCCATGGGGGATCCGTTAGCTGGATTATTCCCCATAAAGGAGAAAAAAGTTTGGATGTTACACATCCAAATGCGCATTAAGGAATATCGCAGGCTCGGCCTGCGATATGCAGGGAAAGGGAAAGTTTATAAGTTAAAAGGAGGAACGTGGAATGAATGCAATATGTATCTCAGCATCTAATATTTCTGATAGTTATAGACAAAGTACATCCTATAAGCTCTGCGAAAGAGTGAAAGAGATATTGTATCAAAGCGGGATTGGGTGTGAGATTATAGATTTGCGAGAGTTTGATTTGTCTCCCTGCATCGGATGCGGTAAGTGCTTTGACAGCAGACGATGTTGCAAAGATAAAGATTTTAACAGGATTTATAATAAGATTATTGATTCAGACTGCATTTTCTTTGTTTCGCCTCATTATGCCCCAATACCAGCAAAATTATGTATGCTGCTGGAAAAAATGGAGGAGATTACATTTTTGCATTGGTGGAAAGATAATACATATGAATCGGAGATGTATAATATACCCGCAGGTATTATCTCTCATGGGGGTGGTTCGGATTGGGCATTGTCAAGTTATAAGGCAATGGTAAATGATACAATAGCAAATGCATTGGACACGATTCAATGTAAAACGGTTCCATATAATGATGAATGGAATACGGGCATTTCCCTCCCTGTGCATAGTGTTATAGAAAAGGAGGATATTTTTCCTGTTCAGACATATGACTGGGAGGCGATTGAACAGAAACTACAGGAATATGTGAAATGTGTGGTACAGACAATTTGACAGTGTATTTTTATCTGACACCGCTCAAAATGATCAAATTATTGAAGGTGAAGCGTATCTGTGATATAATTTAATATTAAATCTCCCTTTTCGGAATTGTGTACCCATGAAAAGTAGATTTTCAAATATGCAATTGTGGGATTTTGAATGGAGGAATTCTGATGGTTGAGTTAAGGGAAATTACAGTTCATTCGTTGGCACAGGCATGGGTATTATGATAATACTGCTTTTCCCTTTACTATTTATGCGGACAATGTAATGGTTGGATTTATTATGCTGGGGTATTATGAGGTCGAGGGATATTATACTTTATGGAAGTTTATGATTGATGAAAAATATCAGAATAAAGGATATGGTAAAAGGGCTTTAAGACTTGGCATTGATAACCAATCGTGTCGCACGAAATCTTTACGCATCTATCGGATTCCGTGAAACCGGTGAAATAGTAGGGAATGAAGTTGGTATGAAGTTAATTGTAAGCGATATGCATGATGAATACTAATAACAGGAAATAGGTGGTGAGAAAGTGCACTCTATGGAGAACTCGATCTTTGGAATACTTAATATTTTGAATAAAGTCAGGGATAAGCGCTCTATTGTCATAGGTGATATTTTGTTAGATGAATATATTTATGGAACGGTAAGCAGGGTTTCAACCGGTATACAGATTCCTATTGTTGAAAAAGAGTATGTTGAATATCAACTGGGTGGTGCCGCCAATGTCGCCGCTAATGTTGCTGGATTGTGTAATGATACTACATTAATTGGCAGATGCGCAAATGATGATGCAGGAAATATGGTCAAGAAAATCTGTAAGGAACGTGGGATAAAGCTATATAGTTATTTATCAGATAAGACCACAGTAAAGCAGCGTATTTATATTGATAATCAGCAGGTGTCGCGAATAGATACCAATTCTTATACGGAATCGGTTTCTGTTGAGATGGATAGTGCTTTACAGGAGCTTGATGCAGAAATAATTATTATTGCCGACTATTTATATGGAGTGGTAACACAGAGTGTTATTGAAAAATTAATAAGTTATTGCGAAAAAAAGAAAATACCTTTATTGATTGCTTCAAGAGAACTGAATAGACTTGTGCTTAACTCCACCCCTGTAGTTGTAGTGAATCAAAAAGAGTGGGATGCATGGAATGAATCTGATTCGCAAAGGGAAGCATTTATTACCATGGGGAACAAGGGCATAAGGTATATTTCAGAATCCGGCAGGATTGAAAAAGAGACAGAGAAAAAATACCCAGTTAATGTGTCCGGTGCAGGAGATACTGTCCTTGCGGTTATTTCCATGCTTTATGGAGAAGAGATAAACATTGAAGATTTGCTGAATATAGCTAATTTGGCGGGAGAACTGGCTGTTGCAAATGAATTAACATATGTACTAAAACATTATGATTTAGTAGATGTAATATATGAGCAATGGACAAAGGAAGACAGCATTAATAAAATAGCGGATATTTCTTTTGCATGTGACATTGTATCAGCATGGAGAATGGAAGGGAAAAAAATAGTCTTTACGAATGGGTGCTATGATTTGCTGCATTTAGGACACATAAAGTCCTTTCAGTATTCTAAAAAGTTTGGAGATAAATTGGTTGTTGCCATCAATTCAGATGAATCAATAAAAAGATTAAAGGGAGAGGGAAGGCCGATTAACAATTTTGAAGAGAGAGTTAGTACATTGGCATATTTGAGCATGGTTGATATGGTAATCCCTTTTGATGAAGATACTGCCATTTCGGTAATTAAAAAAATAGAACCTGATACATATATAAAGGGAACGGAATATAAGCAAAAAGAATTATTGGAGGCAAAATATGCCAGGCGAGTTGAATACGTTCCTATGATAGAGGGAACATCAACGACACAGATAATAAAAAAAATTGCCAAGGCGGTAGAAAATGATGAATGATCATGTGGAAGTCTTTGTGCCTGGAAGGTTATGTATTCTGGGTGAGCATTCGGATTGGGCGGCTGGGTATAGAGAAATAAATCAAAATATTGAAAAAGGATATGCGATTGTCGCCGGACTGGATTTGGGGATTTACCTAAAAGGATGGCGAAATGAAGGGCTTTTGTATGAATATAACGGGAAAAAGATAAAGATCTCCTGTGATGAATTATTGGAATGGAATGGTAAGGATTTCTTTGAGTATGTAGTTGCCAGTGCAAGGATTATGCATATGAAATATTCCGTTGCCGGCGCAAAAGTTATTTGCGAAAAAATGACTCTTCCTATAAAAAAAGGACTTGCCTCAAGCGCTGCAATTTGTGTTGCGATTATTCGTTTATATAATCTGTTATATCAATTGGGGTTGTCTGTTGAAGAGGAAATGGCTCTTGCATATGAAGCTGAAATATCAACTGGCGCCAAGTGCGGGAAGATGGATCAAATATGTGCATATGGCCAGGGACTCAGAAAAATATGCTTTGACGGTGACAAAATAGAAGTAACCACATTGAATACGGAGAGGGAACTGTGTTTTGTTTTAGTAGATTTGCATGGTGACAAGGATACAAAGAAGATACTGGCCGATTTGAATTCCATATACCCTTTCCCCAAAAATGACGAAGAAAAAAAACTAATTAGTGCGCTGGGATACTTCAATAAGGAAAGTGTTATAAATGCAGAAACTAACATTATTAATGGCAATCTGACCGGATTGGCATATGCTCTAAAAAACTATCAAAACAGATTTGATGAGTGCGTTGCATGCTTTTCCTGTGAACTTAGAGCGCCTTTATTGCATGAGCTGATCGAGTATGCCTGTAAGATGGAAGGCGTTTTGGCATGCAAAGGTGTGGGGGCCCAAGGCGATGGAATGGCACAGATATTAGTTGAGAGAGAAGACAAGACAGAGATCATTGCCAGGGAAATCAGGGATAGATTTTCTTATGAATGCTAAATGTTGAAGATCGGGCCGCGGGCCTTGATTGCGATTATACCTAT
>CAMWXA010000159.1 GCA_947178035.1 uncultured Lachnospiraceae bacterium
CTCCCAGGCTGCTGCTTCTCCAGCCCTCGCCTCCACTGGAACTTCCGCATCTGCATATTCCTCTGCCCATATCGTTCCGTCAGCCGGACTTTTATAGCTGAGCTTATATCCCATCTGATTAAAATCATAAGTATAATTGTAGACAGTCTTTCCGGCACCGCCATCATAACACAGGGACACATTCTGCGCCGGATAATAGTTTCCTTCAGCGCGATAATACACAATTCCCTTTGTCACATCATAGCATATCCTGTCCGCATACAGATATGACCATGCAGAATCCTCACTGCTCAACTCGCTGCTCGTAATGTCCAGTTCCGAAACATCCATGTAATTGCCATAATATCTCATTGGCATTCCTGTCGACGAACCATCACTCTTTGCAATGAACAGATACAGGAAAAGCTGGTCGAAATCAAGTTCTGCGAGCTCCTCCTCCGTCATGTTTGTCTCCAGATAGGAAAGTCTGTCATGAAAATCCACTTCCGCAATACTGTCTGAGCGCACAATCCCATACTTGAATCCGTGTGTCCGCAGACGTTCTGTGTAAGCGCTGTTTCCGCGATTCCAGAATGCCTCCCTGGAGTAGGCTGCATTGGCAACCTCATATGCGTCTTTCACAGCCTCCTCACGCGTCTGATCCCACAGGCCATCACATACACCAACTACCAGACAGATTCCCAGCATGACAGTTCCCATAATCGAAGGGATACAGAGCAGCCATGCCACGCATTTTGCTATCACCGAATTTCTCAACTTTTTCACCTTAACATCACCCTTTTTTCTTTTTATTCTTCCAGCTTATAGCCCCGTCCCCAGACAGATTTCAAATATCGCGGTTCCGCTGGATTGTACTCAAGCTTTTCCCGCAAGTGCCTGATATGGACTGCCACTGTGTTCTCTGTGCCGTATGGACTGTCATTCCATACAGCAGCGTAAATCTGCGCCGGAGAGTACACTTTTCCCGGGTTTTCCATGAGAAGTTTCAGGATATCATACTCTGTCGGTGTCAGCGCTGCTTTCTCACCGTCGAGCGTCACCTCCTTGGTGCGGTCGTCAAGCTCAATGCCGCCTATGGTAAGTATCTCACTCGCCTTCGGCATCACCCCGCTGCCCAGCTGCATATAACGCCGGAGCTGGGATTTCACCCGCGCCTGAAGCTCCACCGGATTAAACGGCTTCGTCACATAATCGTCCGCACCGATGTTAAGTCCCAGCACTTTGTCCGTATCCTCACTCTTGGCTGTCAGCATGATAACAGGCACATTGCTCTGCTCGCGCAGCTTCACCATCGCCGTGATGCCGTCCATCACCGGCATCATGATATCCATGAGCACCAGATGAATCTCCTCCCTCGAAAGCACCTCCAAAGCTTCCTTTCCATTGTAGGCCTCATACACCTGATAACCCTCAGCAGTCAGATAAATCTTTAGCGCCGACACAATATCCTTCTCATCATCACACACCAGTACATTGTACATTTTTTTCTCTCTCCCCGGTTCCTTTTTTGCATTTTACAAATAAAAGTATAGCTTATATCATTTTAAGTTCCAATTGGGTAAATGTTTAAGATTTGTTTAAGAATCTATTTCTGTTACTGTTCACTCCGTTCCAGTAACAGGCAAAAATCCATGCAAAAATTGCAATACGAACTTCGTTCGTACGCAAATGGATTTTTGCTTTCAGGCTGTACGTTTTTTCACGGAATGCGCAGTCCAGCACATTCCTGACCTGTGAACAGTAACCTATTTCTAAAAACGGTACCGCTTCATCATTTCCTCGTCCTCCCTTGAATCTCCCACTGCAGCTGCATCCTTTGCGGAAATATCCAGCCAGCGACACAACACCTCCGCCCCGCGGGCTTTGCCAGCGTCCGCAGAGACAATCTGCAGACAATTTTTTTCTATATAATAGCGCACTGCCTTCCTATCCGATACATGCCCCATCACCATCTCCGCCTCCTGCCACAGCCATGGTCTGTGCGCCGGGCGCAGCAGTGTGACTTTATAAAGCTTCCCGCAGTTCCGGTAAGTCAGCACGCGAAAACAGCATTCTTTCTTCAACGCCGCAAGGTCTGCAAGCCACGTATCCTCCAGTTCATAAAAGGTTTCTCTTTTCTGTTCCAACACAAGATGCGCCCCTCCGGCAAAAATGCCTCCTGCAAACAAGTGGCGGATTTTGCGGCAGCGCTCCATGGCTTCCCTGTAGGGCAGCGTCGTTGCAAAAAGCAGATGCACTTTCTGTCTTGCAAGGATCTCAAGGCCCGCCATAACATCTGGCGCCACATCTGCAATGCACGGTTCTCCGCCGTAATCCTTTGAAGGCAGCAAGGTTCCATCGATATCCAAAAAGACTGCTTTTGGGCAGCGCGGAATCCGAAACAGCGGATAGGGGCCGAACAATACCTGATTCATAAAGTCCCCTCTCCCTCCATATGCAAGATAACAGGAACACTGCTTCCGGCTGCATTCCGGAATTGGGAAATCCTCCAACGCAGCCCAGTTCTTCTCCAGCGTTGAGCTGATATTGCAAGTGCGGAGCCTGCCATCTGCCTCCACAAACAGGCGGTTTTGGCACATGGCCGCATTCGATGGCACCCGCATGAGTTCCCGCACAAAATAAGGGTCAATCTCCTCAAACGCCTCCCGCTCCTCCTGTGTATAGGAACGCCGCAGACCGTCCATCTTGTTGACCCATAAGTAAATATCATTTAGTTCCTGTTTCAACGCTTGCAGCAGCGGCAGATTTTCCGGCACACCGACACTTCCCGCACAGAGCGGAATACCATGGTTTTGAAGCTCCCTGCACTTAGCCGCAAATTCTGACACAGTTGTCATTTCTGGATGAAATGTAGCCCAAAGTCTTAATTTCTCCGGCACACCCCCTGCCTTTTCAAAACTGCTTAGAAATTCACTGACAGAAAAACTGAGATTGGTCTGTATCCCTGCCGCGTCAATATCCGCAGATGCGCTGAGCTGTGCCATCCCCTCCCAATACCAGCGATGTATCATCGCCTCACCGTAGGGAACCACCATCAATGCCCCGATATGAAGCGCTTTTGCCCTCTTCTGCAGATTTTTAACAAAAGCCCACCACTGCACCCTGTCCCTGTCAAGTTCCCGCTCAGATATGGGATGCTTGGAAAACGGGCAATAGGAACAGTGATAATTACAGCTTTTCAGGCTGCCGCGGTATAGAATCATGCGCTTGTCCATGTAAAACCTCCCATTCCTGCATTGATTTTGCCACCTCCGGAGAGATCAGCTGCGGTCCAAGATAATCGGAGAGGCCAAGACCTCTTTCCGTCAGTGTTACGTATCTTCGCAGTCTGGTGCCGCACACCACAGCAAAGCCCTGCTCCATCCATTCCCACAGCAGGGGAAAATCTTCCAGCACATCTCTTCCGAATAGTTCCCGATACCGCCCCAGATCGATTCCAGGACGAATCAACAGATGGCGGATCACATAACGTCTTTTCTGTTCCTCCTCCGACAGGATAATTCCGTGTGTAATTTTCATAAAATCCTTTGTGTTTTCATAATCATTCAGCCGCGCCAGGCACTCGTTTCTGGTGATGGCATAGGGACTGCAGAAATGAAGCTTTCCCAGATAGCTTCTCCCGCCACACCCCAGACCGATTGAAGTGCCAAAACCGCATTCCGAGAACGCCCGCCCAGTATCCCGCCGCACAAACCGCCGCATGGAATCCTGACAGAACCCTTCTCCGTGCAGGAATCCGCACGCAGCCTGATACTGTGCATAAGCCGCCTCCGGCTCCAGGACAGCCCCCTCCCGTTCCATCCGTGCCCCATGCTTTACATACAGAGGATACAAAAAAATTTCCTCCGGCTCAAACCGCAGAACTTCCCTTAAAGATTCCAGCAGGCTTTCCTTTGTCTGCCCCGGAATCCCATAGATAAAATCGACATTGACACACGGAAAATCAAAAGCCTTTATCAATTCCAACGCTTCCCTTGCCTTTCGGGCATTGTGCTGCCGTCTCAGCGTCAGAAGCTCCCCGTCGTTGAAGCTCTGGATTCCCATGCTGATTCTCGATACCCCTGATTGTCTTAAGATTTCAAGTTTCTCTCTGGTCGTCTGGTTGGGAGCGGTCTCCACAACCAAGTCCCGCTTCCCGCCAAACCGAAAATATTCCTTCAAAATACCAAACATCCGCTCAAGCTGACTCTCTGTCAAAAACAGGGGCGTTCCCCCGCCAATGACCAATTCGGAAAACTCTGTCCGGACAGAATCCAGTACCTCCTGATACTGCCTGCTCTGGCATTCGACCGTGTCCAGATACCTGTCCACCGCCTCCTGACACAGCCCGGTCACGGAAAACAGATTGCAGTAACCACACTTTGACTGGCAAAAAGGAATATGAAGATACAGACCATGCCCTTTGCCTGCCAGCATCGAGGCATAGTCCTGAAAACAAATATCTGTCAGCGGGCGGTATGCAGTTTTATGCGGATAGCTATACATATATTGAACATATGGATTCATAATTTTCGCCCCTTCTTATCTTACTGGAAAAACTGTCTGTGCAGCCCGCAGTTCTATTTTCGCAGTCTCTTACAGAAGCAAGTTCTTATATAAAAAAGTGTTTATAAGGAATCGTATTGACAGCCGGATGGTTGACGCCGTGGAACTGACAGCCATCCTCCCCATAACAGGTCCCGTGGTCAGAGCAGCAAATCACAAACGTATTCCCCCGCAGATTTTTCCACTCAGCAAACAACCGGCCGAGCTCCCCGTCCACATACCGGAGCGCTGCCGCATGACTCTGCATGCTGTCATTCGAAGCGCCCTCCAGATAAAAGTAGTTGGGATAATGGATTGCATCCACGTTCAGATACAGAAAAATGCGCTTCTCCGCGTCTGCCTTGGCTAACTTTCCCAATATAAAATCCACCTGATTTTTCGTGCTGTCCTTCACTGGACAGCCAAAGGATGGATTCCAATAGCTTTTCTGAAAATAGGAGGGAAATACCTTGCCCAAATCCGATCGCTTGTCAAAAAATGCGACACCGCCCACACACCATGTATCATAACCATCTTTTTCAAGCCCCTCCATGATTGTGCTGCCCGAAAAGCCGTACGCTCCCTCTGGCGTTTTCCTGCCAAGCCCAATCGCTTTGGGAAAAAACAGGAGTTCCCGGTCTGCTACATTTTTCGCGTCATACCGACAGGGCAAAAATCCTGCAAACATCGCATGATGCGATGGATAGGTAAAATTCCCCGGCGCCTGACACTTCTGCCATGGGCCATACTGGTTCAGCACAGGAGTACCGCCGGAAGCCTCCTCCTGAACCGCCACATCGTAGCGCAGCGTGTCCAGACACACAAACAAAATATCCGAAATCCCCACTACCTGTGTCATGTCCACCGAAGACTTTTGATGCTTCCCGGAAGACGTAAATAAACGCACAGGTACTTCCTGTGCCGTTGACGCAGCTGTATCCTCACTCATGATCGCATTCTCCTTTTCCATTATATTTTATTTGCCACACAGCCATTGCCGCATCATCTCTGCCTGATGACCGTAAATGCTGTTTTTATTGTAAATATCCTGATAAATCAAGTCACCCTGCGCATTCATCTCTATGATTCGCGGCTTCATGCTCCCTTTTTCCAACAGGATATCTATGCCGGCACTCCTAAGACCAGGATAGATCTCCATACTCTTCTGACACAGCTTTGCGATGTCATCAAGCGTATGCGCCGGCAGTTTCAGCGCAGCAGTCTCCAGAGGACGGTTGTTCAAATGGAGATTCGTAATCGGTCCCTTTGAGAGCCTTCCCAACAGGAAATCTAATCTTCCATCCTGCACCACCGCCCGCAAATCATAGGAGTAACCTTGATATTCTGCTTTGGCATACCACTGCTCCACAATGCAGTCCATCTCCAGAATCCGGTCAAGAAGCGGAAAGACTTCCTCCGTCTTAGAAAAACGCCGCAGGCATTTGGTATTCACGAAAGTGCCGTCCGCCTGTAACAGCGCACAGCTATAGAGCGCCATCCGCCCGGTCTGCGGCTGCCAGCGCAATGCAGATACACCCGCAGCGCCGGAACCCTTGACCGGCTTAATAAACACCTGATGCATCCGCTGTCTGTGCATTTCCTCAAAAAGCAGTTCTGCAGTAAGTTTCCCTGTGTTCAAACAAACATAAGTTTGCATTATCTCCGTCACCGGCAGTCCAGCCTGCTGCAGTCTTGCCTTGCACGCCCGTTTATCCAGCAATTCTATCATCGCAGATGGTATATTCAAAAACGTCATCTTTCGCTTTTGTGCGTAACTGCCCAATTCTTCAAGCTGTCGTATGTATCCGTCTGCCAGACCGTTCAACTCCTCAAGCGAGCAGCTTGACCAAAGCGGCGGATCGATTTTTACAAACAGCTCCTCCGCCACAGGCAGCCGCCTGCAGTCATTCCAACTGTTCCAATCCGTAAACACGATGGGAAGCCCTTTCTGTTCTGCCGCTTTTTCCAGATAAATCGTCCTCTTGGTACCAGGGCTCCCCAGCAATACCACCTGTCTCATTCTGTCAGCATGGCGTTTCTATAAATTTCACCCTTATACTCTTCTGCTTCTTCCTGCTCAGAAACATCCACTTCCATTGGCAGTGCTCCCAGCTTCTCTGCCATGTCATCAGACAGATAGTTATAGTGCAGATCCAGTTTCCCGATATTTGGCCATGCAGGAACTTTTTCCAAGAGCAGCGCGCCTCCCTTATCTGTCAGTGTGCCGTTCGACAAATCGAGCGTGCTAATCTGCCCCATGAATTTACTGTCGAGAACGATCGCTGTCAGCTCATCCTGTATCTCACTGTTTGTGATTCCAAGATAGGTAAGTGCCGGAAAATCTGCCTGCTCCAAAAGTTCCTTGATCGTATCCTCATCCCCGTCGAAACCATAATCCTCAATACCGATAAAAAGAAGAAGCTTTTTCAATTTTGGAAGCTTTGCCTTCTGGATCGACTGTATGACATCCTTCGAAAGCCCTCCGCAGATGATCGTCAGCGCCTCGAGTTCCTCATGGCAGATATCCCCCAGCTCCAAATCCATACTGCCCTTGATGGTCAGCTCCTTCAGCTGCGGCATTGCCTCCCAGAGCTTACTGTAATCTCCCTGAATAATCCATGACACTTCACATTCCTCAAACCCCATATTGCCGATAAACAATTTCTCGATATGGGAAAATTTCTCTGCATTTGCCACAATCGCATCGATGACTGCCTGGCAGCTCTCCTCATATGCACCTCCCCAATTGCCAATTACCAGCTCTTTCAGGTGCGGAAAATGTTCACTCTCCATAATTTCTTCAATCATCGTCGCAGGACCTTTTCCCTGTTCATACTCCCCATAATCATAGAAAAATGTCTTTTTTGTTAAATCGATATTTTCCTCTTCCACCATTGAAAATTGCATACGCATGCCCTCCTTTTTTTATAACAATTATACTACCATGGTAAGAAATAAGCAACTGTTGTCTGTCGCTTTGCGGTATCAAAACCACGTACGGTTTGCGGCAGACAATTTTCTGACCACAGTAAAGTAACTGATCACAAGGATCACATCCGCTCCCGCCCACGCCATGATCTCCGCATAAAAAATGCCATTCTCTCCAACCAGCCGGGGCAAAAGCAGAGCGCTTGCAGTGCGCATGATAAACTCCGCGACGCCGGAAAGCATCGGCAGCACTGTATTTCCCATGCCCTGTATCGCTGCTCTCGTCACATGCAGTATGTACAGTACCGGCAGACAGACACTCATAATCGCCAGATAGCGATACGCAACCGCAAGTGTCGCTTCCACCGTCTCTGGAGCGCCGGAAATAAACAGTCCCAGCAAAAATCTGCCAAAACCCAGCATGCACGCCGCGATCACAACAGATGTCAAAATCGCAATCACCACTGCCGCCCGCATACCGTCATGGATGCGCTTAATCTTTCCCGCACCCATATTCTGCCCCATATACGTCACCATGGCATATCCGTAGGAAGTCGCCGCAATCTCCAGCAGACCGTACAGCTTGTTGGTAGCCGTAAAACCTGCGATAAAGATCACGCCAAAACCGTTTACCACAGCCTGCACGATCATGCCGCCGACCGCTATGATCGCATTCTGAAACGCCATGGGAAACCCCAGATACATCAGCGCTCCCGCCAGTCTGGCGCTCATCTTGAAATCGCCTGGCTGAAAACGCAGCAGTTCAATCTTTCTGATATGCCAGATGCAGAAAACGCTCGACACCAGCTGCGCAATCAGCGTCGCAGCCGCAGCCCCGGCTATTCCCCAGCCAAAGCCGATGACAAACAGCATGTCCAGCAAAATATTCACGACTGACGCGACAATCATGGCATTGAGCGGCGTCTGTCCGTCACCCAGCGCGCGCAGGATACATGCCAGCAGATTGTACAGCATCACGACCGGTATCCCCATAAACATAATCCGCAGATACAAAATCGTGCCATCCCAGATGTCTGGCGGCGTCTGCAATATCCGCAGTAGCGGCTCTGCCATAAGCTGTCCCGCCGCGACGAGAACCAGCGCCGATACCGCGGCAATCACTGCAGATCCGGCGACGGATTTTCTCAAAGCATCGTTCTTTCCCGCCCCAAACTCCTTTGCCATCATGATGCCAAAGCCCTGCGTGAATCCCTGAATGATTCCCAGCATCATCCAGTTCATCCACTCTGCAGCGCCGAGCGCCGCCAGCGCATTGACACCGAGCACTTTTCCAACGACCATCGTGTCAACCACCGTGTATAACTGCTGAAATATATTTCCCGCCATCAGCGACAATGCAAAGGTTAAAATAATTGAGGAGGGCTTTCCCTCTGTCATATTTTTAATTTTTACCGCCATATTTTCTCTCCACAATCCTTACTGTTACGAAACAAAAGCCAAGGTTCTTTCTGAATAGCAGCTAATCAGAAAGAACCTTCTTATAAAAATTACTATTTAAGAATATCATTGCCGCCCTAACATGTCAATCATACAATATACATTTGTCACTAAATGCCTTTCATACGTTGTCCGCGCCCCCCTGATTCTGACACAATTTTGTTGATTAAAAGCGACAACAAGTTTACTATTTCATCCCATTTGTGTTATACTGTTATTGTTCACTACTGTTTCAGC
>CAMWXA010000160.1 GCA_947178035.1 uncultured Lachnospiraceae bacterium
CTTCAGAATGGGTTTATGATCAAATCTGTGAAAATCATTTGATTTATATACTTCTTATATAGAGATCTTGATGGTATTTTATAACATACCTGCAACCCCACACATGAAAATAGGAAGACACTTCATAGTTAGAAAAGAGATACATATGCAGCGGTGCTAAAAGGTACATATAGCGCTAATCCACAGGCAGCAGCGCTTACAAGGAACGCTGATGCATATGAGATAGCTGTAGCAGATGTGCTGGTAGCAAAGGGCGTGATAAGCATAACACAGGCAGCTATAACAGATACACGACTTAATAATGATCTTTGTGGTATTGTAACGGGTCTGATACAACAGGCAGATACAACAGAGATTTTTAGCCAATTTACGACTTTTGTAAGTGAGTTCAAGCAAGGGAATGTAGCAGAGTTTAGTGCATGGACTGAAAAACAGAAACAAGAATTTATTATATGGGAAAATGGAATCAGAAATATTTTGAATGAAAATACGGCGGGAAATCTGCTGGCTATGATTGGAGAACTGCGAGGGCTGGAAACAACAGAAAAAGGAAATCTTGTGGGAGCGCTCAACGAGGTTTTTATACTTGGCAATGAGAAGAAACAAAAGCTTGCAGAGAATCTGATTGCCATGAGGATAGAAGCATCTGTAAGCGACACGTGGGAACAATTGTTGGATAAGGTGCTTGAAATGACGGACACGTCTGAAGATACGGTGACCGCGGCGGCGCTGTTAACAGGTTACACAGCGCATAATGCAATGGGGGAACAGATAAGAGGAGAAATACCGGAGCGGGCGGGAACTACAGTTGACGCCTCAGCTGTGACGCAGGATGCTACGTATACTTATTTTGATGTTCCGCCTGGACATTATGATGCCGCCAGCAAAGTTAGGTCAGCAAATAGCAATTTAGAACTCGGATATAAACTATATGCTACAAATGTTAGCCTGCCATGGACACCACCAGCAGAAATTACTGATTACATAATTATTCCGCGGTATATAAGTTGCTATAACGTAGGAGGTGTTAGTGGTAATAATGGCAGCGCAACTAGCAATGTTGCTGTCCATGGTAACGGAAGTTTGGAATACAATAATGGTAGTGTACAAATTGCGGCGGATGATAGATTTCGCATGTGGTGTGGAGCATTTAATGGAGATCCAAGTTTTAGCATAAATTTCACTAAAGGCGATATTTACGTTAAAACAATTTGACACTAACACAAAACAGCTATACCAGAGTTTATGTTAGTGTATATGTGCATGAGACAGAGCCACCAGTAGGGGTATGAGCCGTACTCGAGACATAGGCGCGTATAGTGCACGTATCCTTTTGCGACACATCGATTATTTCGCCTTGTGATACGATGCTACCATCGATTTTAACACCATATTCGGTTACTACGTTTGCGGTAGATATCTTATCTATCGTTAGTTTGGTTTTGCTTTTGGTGTCTACAAGAATACTTGTATCACCTCGCCCTGTACCATTACCCATTACCATGTATCCATATGTTGTAAATGAGTACGTACTATTAGATATATTGCTATTTGTCTGACTATATGTAACCAATTAACCAGCCCTATCCAGGGCATTTTAGAAAGGAGTTTTTATGTACCATGTAATAATTGTTTTGGATCAATCCAAAAACAAAAGCTATTATCATTCTTATGTTGTCGAAAATGGCAACATTGAATGTACGGAATTGCCACCCTATGCAGATGTTAATAAAGCGCGTAGTTGTTATTGGGATGGGGAAAAGTGGATTTATGATGTAGATAAGTATGTTGAGATTGTTGCAGCACAGACCAAAGAAAAAGAGGCAGCAGAACAGGAAAAAAGGAAAGCCGAAGCTGTTCCTACTAATGAGGAGCTGGCTGCTGCAACGATGGAGATTGCAGATAATGTAAGTATTATTATGGAAGCTGTATCTGAACTTGCAGAAAAAGTCGCATTAATGAAGGGAGGTGAATGAGTATGGCGAAGCTTTATTTTAAGCAGATCAAAGCAGATCTTATGACTGTTGATCAGGTTCCCCCGTTATGGAGAACACAAGTGCAAGCATTGATTGACGCAGAATAGTACATACCAGAAAACAGACATTAAAGTCCTTCTGTTGTTGAGAACAGGAGGACTTTTTCTGACAAAATGATTTGAATGGAGGTCGCATTTATGGATGATGACAGTTATGTTTTGCGAAGGGAACATGAAGAGTTTGCCAGACGTCAGGATGACGAAAACCACCGACAGAACAGGCGTATCGAAGTGCTTGAGGCAAATGTGCAGAAGCTGGGTGAACTTACAACATCAGTTGAAAAGCTGGCAACCAATATGGAGAGCATGTTAAAAGAGCAGGAGAAGCAGGGAGCGCGCCTGGAAACGCTTGAAGCTCGTGATGGCGAGAAGTGGCGAAAAGTTGTATCTCATATCATTACAGCAGTTGTTGGCGCTGTTGTCTGCTACTTTCTTACACAGATTGGTATGTAAGTATTAAAGGAGAATCTTAAAATGAGCAAAGAAATTGATTGGAAAAGAAAATTAACAAGCAGGAAATTGTGGACTGCAGTAGCATCTTTTGCATCCATGATGATTGTAGCGACAGGCGGTACAGAGAACACCGCGACGCAAGTGACGGCGCTTATCATGGCTGGAGCTTCTGTTGTAGCTTACATTATCGGTGAGGGATTGACCGATACAGCAAATACCAAAGAAGTTGGGATTGAGGAGGAGTCCGAAGAGTGAGAGGGAGTCTCCATGATACATAGAATAGGGGCGGCAATTTGCCGCCTTTTTCATTACAAAAAATAAGGAGGTAACACAGATATGACAGAATCACAGGTAAGACAGAAGATCGTAAACATTATACAGGGATGGGTTGGGCTAAAACGTTCCGACAAAAGCCACGCACCGATCATTGACACATATAACGGCAATAAGCCGCTTCCCAGAGGCTATAAGGTTACTTATACCGACGCATACTGCGCTGCAACAACCAGCGCCGCGGCGATCAAGGCAGGGTATACGGATATCATCCCGGTAGAATGCTCCTGCTATTATTTGATTGAGGCAGCAAAGAAGATGGGAATCTGGCAGGAGAACGACGCATACATCCCAAGGCCGGGGGATGAAATCCTTTATGACTGGCAGGACGGCGCAAACTACGCTGTCACGGACAACCAGGGTGCTCCGGATCATGTTGGAATGGTTGAGGCAGTAAGTGGAAGCACCATAACAGTCATTGAAGGAAACATGAGTGGAGGAGTTGTTGGGCGCAGGTACTTGCAGGTAAATGGCAGATACATCAGGGGATTTATTTGTCCCCAATATGCTGGAAAGGCAACGGAGCAGGCACCAGAAAAAAGTGTAGACGAGATTGCCACAGAAGTCCTGGCTGGCAAGTGGGGAAATAACCCGGAGCGTAAACAGAAACTGGAAGAAGCCGGCTACAACTACAAAGCTGTTCAGGCATGCGTAAACCAGAAATCAAAGGAAGGAGTATCACAGAAAAGTGTAGACGAGATCGCCCGTGAAATACTGCTTGGTAAGTGGGGGAATAATCCAGAGCGTAAGAAAGCACTGGAAGCGGCCGGCTACGATTATGGAACTATCCAGGCGGAAGTGAATAGACTTAGCCATTAATTAATTTTCTAGGAACACATCTGATAAAATAAATAGCCCCATCGCCACACGGCAGTTTGGGGCTGTTTTTATCTTTCGTAAGTTATATCCACAATTGTAAGTAAAAATACATGTCAATCAGCAGCTAAACGCGAATTTAATTAGCGTAATAAAAAGGCTACCAAGGAGTTTTACAATGCTTTGTATAAAACGCTTTTAAAAGCACAAAAGGTAAATTGTCAGACTTTGACTGGATACACGTGGGCTACAAATTTCGAAAAATTAAAGGATATATACACATCATTAATCAATTGCAATGCTCGCGCAGGGCGTCTGCTAAATCATAAAAAAGAGTCCCCAAAGTGTTGTACTTTGGGGATTTTCTTGTTTTTCAGACTGTAAGAACAAAAAAGATTATGACGTTTTTAGAAATTTTTTTTTTCTAAAAACGTCATAATCTTTTTTGGTGAAATAGGTTAGTATTATAAATATACAATTCGACAATAGATCTAATAATATGACAGCGGTAAGGTATGCCAGAGCTGGAGCAGCGTATTGTGAACAAACATCGTTCCAGACAAATCCACACTGGAAGAAATCGAAGGAATCTGCTGAAATGCATGGAAACCAAACCAGAATAGGAGGCAACACACTATGTTCCAAAACATTTACCCGGTCTTTGAACCAAAAAGGGTGCTGAAAAAAGAAATGCTGGAAAATCTCCGGGACTATCCGAGAACTCTGTTTGACATACAGTATCAGGAGTACAGCGATGGGATCCTGTACGGATGCAGGCTGGAAGCACTGGACAAGGAACTGACAGTCCTTCCAGGGATAGTACTCTTTAAAGGTATTCCCTATTTTATGGAGAAGCCATATGTGGTTTCCTGTGAAGCGCAGGGGAAGCTTACATATTTAAAGGTCTGTTTCACGGACAAGGAGGTCGGAACGGGGTGGGAGGAGTATCGCGGGCGAATCTGCCTGGACAGACAGGCCCCGGATACCGGGAGGGAGCTGGAGATCGCGCGTTTCAAACTACAGCCGGGAGCGAGGCTGCGCACGGAGTATGTGGATTTCGGTGATTACGCCACAGAGTTTGACACAGTAAACCGCATCCATGCGGCGTATGCCGCACCAGGACATCAGGTGGTCTGGCCGCAGATCCTGAAATGCTTTGCACAGGAGATGATGCGCCAAAGACTGCGGGACCCGTGGGACTGTGCCTTCTGTATGGGATGCATGCAGATGCAGGCGACAATGCCGTATGAGGCTGTCCGGTCATATCTGAATATAAAACTCGGACAGGAAAAGGAGTACACCAATGAACAGACATACCGCGCGCTGCTGCAGATTCTCCGGGAAGCAGGAGGAGACAGGATCGGGAGAACAGACAGGCAGGACAACCGGCTGCTGATAATTTGATTGTTATGAAAGGAAAGGAGGACGCAGGCATGGATATGGAAATCGACCGTTCTATCGCATTGTATCTGCGGGAACAGTGGGAAAAGGAAGAAGAGGAAAAAAGAAAAAGCTTCATGGAGCAGTATAACCCGAAGAATTATATCAAATACACCCTGGAAGAGCTGATTGAGGGTATCCGAAAAAAGGAACAGTATCTGTACACTCTGCGGCTGGAGTTTGAGGAGAAGGAACTGTTAGATGGGCGACTTGTGATACCGTATATCAAAGATTTTTTTGACGTGATCGATGACGAGTCGCAGACAGTGCTTCTGGCGAGCAATAAGCGCCATGTCACGATGACATTTTCAGATACACCATGCAGGAAGACAGGGTGTACGTTGGATGAATGGGTCGCAAGGACAAAGGACGGCCTGAAAGCGATGCATCTGCATATGAAAGTCGAGAAGAAAAATATCCTTGGCAGCATGGAATATATCTGCTGTTCGATGCCTACTTCGCAGGGGTATCTTTACAACGTAGTATTTCATATGCAGAAAGGTGACAGGCTTTACGCAGGCGCACTGAACTGTCCAGAAGAGGACAAGGACGGCATGGGGCTTCTGCTGGAGGCAGCTGTCCATGTGATCGAGGAGATGAATCATTAGGAAGGAGGCCGGATAATGACGGATGCAGTTACATATGGAAATCTTCTGCTGCAATTAGGGCAGACATCCCTGTCAGTAAATCATCTTAACATCATTGAGGAGCCAGGCGTGCATGGGAAGATGAGCGTAGATGCAGAGACAAAAGAAGGCGCGAAAGATTATCTTTTGTATGAAGAGAATGGGAGTGTGGCGTTATATGCAGATCTGGGTGAATCTTTACAGCCGCTGTTTTATGGTATCGTGACCAGAATGGAAGTCGCAGCCAGAGGCGGCAGATGCGAGATCAGCCTGGAGGCAGTGACACAGAGCTACATGATGGATCTGACCGTGCGAAACCGTTCTTTTCAGGACATTGCAATGACTTCACACCAGCTGATGAAAGGGGTAATGGAATCTTATTCTGGCAGCCAGGCACTGATTTCAGTGCCGGATGAAGCGTTAGGCCACATTGCCATACAATATCAGGAAACAGACTGGGATTTTGTTAAACGGATGCTTTCAGGCTATGGCGCTGCTGTCTGTGTTGACAGTACCATGCCAGGGATATGCCTGCGTATGGGACTTATGGATACCCAGGAGGAGACAGACTGGGATTCGCTGCCATACACAGTCATGCGGGATGCTGCGCCGGAGAATGTGCAAAAGGAACGCAAAGGGCAGATGTGCTATATCGTTGAGGCAAATGATATGTTTCCGCTGGGGCAGAAAGTGCAGTTTCACGGTCAGGAATTATACATCGGGAAGATCACCCGGTATATCAGCCGTGGAATCCTGATCAATGAATACAGACTGTATTTCAGAGAAGGGCTGGAGATTCTGAAATACAACAATCCGTTTCTCTGCGGGGTATCTCTGTACGGCGTGGTCACGGAAGTCAGACGCAGCCGGATTCGCGCAGCGCTTGAAACAGATGCCCAAATCCCCTGTCAGAATTCATATTTTTATGCTTATTCAACGGTGGCAGCTTCCCCGGATGGCAGCGGCTGGTACTGTATGCCAAAGCCCGGGGATTCGGTCAGGATTTTTTTCCCGTCAGACGATGAAAGCGAGGGATATGCAGTTTCCAATACTGTGGGACAATCCAGCCCCGGACAGGACAGCCCCATAAGCAACCAATGTCATTAAGTTAAGTTATAGATTTAAGCTTAAAGCCTGAATTATTCACGTTATCTTTTTCAATAGTGTTCAATGCCGTATAAACACTGTGTTTTGACCATTTTACTTTTTCACCTAATAAGTGAAACAATTTCTATACAAAAAGAGCCTCAAGTCTGCTATGATTATGTTGGTAAGCAGCCACACATAAAGCAAAGGAGAAGCCCTATGCATAGTTTAAAGGAAATTCAGTTAAAATGCAACAAACAGTTTATTGTAGACTTTGATGGAGGGAAACTTTCCTCCGACGGAGGACTTCTTTTGATCAGGGAATTCCTCCATACCCTTGGTATTGAAAGTCTGCTAAAAAGCTGCTTTAAGACGAATGACACTGCCCTGTTCCGTATCCATAAGGATAACGAAAACCTCCTGCAGATGATATACCAGATTTTTGGAACTTACTATGAAGACAACTGTGCAGACGATCTCCGCTGTGATCCGGTTCTGTCGGCAGTCCTCGGAAAAGAGGCGCTGGCTTCGCAGCCGACCCTGTCCAGCTTCTTTAACCGCATGGATGATGATACGCTCCGGCAGTTCGACAGTATCATGCAGCAGCTAAGGCAGAAGGTTTATTCCATCAAAATGCCGGAATTCGTCCTTTTTGACATTGATACCACACTGCTCCCGACTTATGGGAAACAGGAGGGGGAAGGGTTCAATTATCATTATCAGGCCCATGGCTGCCATCCGCTTCTTTGTTATGGCGGACTGACTGGGGATCTGATCCGTACACAGCTGCGTGATGGCACGGACTACTGTTCCAAAGAGGCGGCGGCATTCATGGAACCTATTATCACTGAATACCGAAAAAACTATCCCGACATACAGCTTTATGCCAGAGGGGACAGCGGTTTTGCTGCACCGGAGCTTTATGACCTTTTTGAGGACAATGATGCAAATATGCCATCCGTCTGAAAATCAACAAAACGCTGCTGAAACCTGCACAGGACAAAGATGAGGCATTAACAAAAGCAGCCCATTTTAATATGATAGATTATGCTGCCACCTATGGTGAATTCTGGTATCAGGCAGCGTCATGGCGTTCTCCACGCCGCGTGGTGTTTAAGATTGAAAAGCCTTATAACCAGCTGGCCCACATGTACACATTTATCGTTACCAACATGGAGGAAATGGAGCATTGGCAGGTGATTGATTATTACTGCAGCCGTGGACGTATGGAGAACTTCATAGGTGAAGGAAAACAGGGCTTTGACTTTGCATCGGTCAGTTCGCAGGGCCAAACCGTTAAAGCCAACCGTCTCCAGCTCCATGCGCTGGTATATAACAATTTCAACTGGTTCCGTCGATTTGCCCTGCCAAAGCATATGAATAAAAATCTGATTGACACAGTAAGGTTCAAACTCTTAAAGATAGCAGCAAGGGTGGTACATACCAGCAGATATGTGAAATTTAAGCTATGCAGCAGCTGCCCTTACAAGAAAGAAGTGTTTGAAACCTTCCGTAATATATGGGCACTTGCAGTACAGTTGGAATGAAAACACAAGAACCTTGACACCTGAAGAAGCCTAAAACCATAGTTATAGGGATAGTCTGCCCTTTTTTAGGGCTCTTTGTAGATGTTTCTATGCCGGAAGCAGTCTAAAGGTGTTTTCAGAGGTTCTTATAGTGCCATGAATAATTCAGGATAATTTAAGATTTTTAATAAAGGATACCTATTTGTGAAATTAATCATCATGAAGTTTGAAACACATCAAAACTTTTATTATCGAGAGTAGTTTCTTGGTGATATAGCGTCCCCATCCTTTACGCCCTGCCACGCTGGAGGCGTGTCTGACAGAATTGTGTTTAAAGCACTTTCAGATTTCAACAACACGTATGCACTTGTATTTAATATTTTTAGAAAGGAAGGTCTGAATGAAGGTATTACGAGTATATGGAGATCAGGATTATTGGAGTATCTATTACAAAGATGCAGGCTGTAGAGATATAAAAGATAAATGGTGCTTAGCCAGGAATGGGATGTCTGTTGCAAAAGACTGGCATAAAGTTGAAGTAGAGATAGTATTTGAAGGCGGGCAAAGTGAGCACAAACCGGATATTATGGATTTTGGAGGTCTTGTGGGATTTGCAATAACATCTTTTTCAAAAGATATCCTGAAAGACTTATTAATACCTTATTGTGAGTTGCTTCCTTTAGACTTAGAAGGGGAAGAAATATATCTTGTAAATCCAACAGTTATGCACACGCAAAGTTTAACAGTCAGAAAGCAG
>CAMWXA010000161.1 GCA_947178035.1 uncultured Lachnospiraceae bacterium
GGTTATCAGATACTCCGTAAAGTACATATATTTGTAATCTACTTTCCTACATTGACTATCGCCGCCTGTGCCGCCGCCAATCTTGCGATAGGTACTCTAAACGGTGAGCAAGACACATAATCCAGACCGATCTTATGACAGAACTCAACAGAAGAAGGATCTCCGCCATGCTCTCCGCAGATACCTACATGAAGCTTCGGATTTACAGGCTTGCCAAGCTTGATAGACAGCTCCATCAGCTTGCCGACGCCTGTCTGGTCAAGCTTTGCAAACGGATCGTTCTCTAAGATCTTGGTGTCATAATAAGCATTTAAGAATTTGCCTGCATCGTCTCTTGAGAAGCCGAATGTCATCTGTGTCAGGTCGTTTGTACCAAAGCAGAAGAAGTCAGCTTCCTTCGCGATCTCGTCAGCCGTAAGCGCTGCTCTGGGGATCTCAATCATTGTACCTACTTCGTACTCTAACTGAATGCCTGCTGCTGCAATCTCAGCGTCTGCTGTCTCCACAACTACTTTCTTTACAAACTTAAGCTCTTTCACTTCGCAAATGAGCGGAATCATGATTTCAGGCTTCACATTCCAGTCTGCGTGAGCTTTCTTTACTTCGATTGCTGCGCGGATTACAGCCTTTGTCTGCATCTTAGCGATTTCCGGATAAGTTACAGCAAGACGGCATCCTCTATGGCCCATCATCGGGTTAAACTCGTGCAGGGAAGCGATGAGTGTCTTGATATCTTCCACAGACTTGCCCTGTGCATTTGCAAGCTTCTCAATGTCAGCTTCCTCTGTTGGAACAAACTCGTGAAGAGGCGGATCCAGGAATCTGATTGTTACAGGATTTCCTTCGAGAGCCTCGTAAAGTGCCTTGAAGTCGTTCTGCTGGTAAGGAAGAATCTTCTCCAGAGCTGCCTCTCTCTCCTCAACAGTGTCAGCACAGATCATCTCACGGAATGCAGCAATTCTGTCCTCCTCGAAGAACATATGCTCTGTACGGCAGAGACCGATACCCTCTGCGCCGAGCTCTCTCGCCTTCTTCGCATCTGCCGGTGTATCTGCGTTTGTTCTAACCTTCAATGTTCTATACTTGTCAGCCCATGCCATAACTCTGCCGAACTCACCAGCAATCTGAGCATCAACAGTAGGAATCTGACCGTCATAAATATTACCTGTTGTACCATCGATTGAGATGTAATCTCCCTCATGATACTCTTTTCCAGCCAGTGTGAACTTCTTGTTCTCCTCGTCCATAGCGATGTCGCCGCAGCCAGATACACAGCATGTACCCATACCACGTGCAACTACAGCTGCGTGTGATGTCATACCGCCGCGTACTGTAAGGATACCCTGGGAAGCCTTCATACCAGTAATGTCTTCCGGTGATGTCTCGAGACGTACAAGGACAACTTTCTCGCCTCTTGCATTCCAGTTCTCAGCATCTTCTGCTGTAAATACAATCTTACCGCATGCGGCACCCGGTGAAGCGCCAAGTCCCTTTCCAGCTGGTGTAGCAGCCTTCAGTGCAGCCGCATCAAACTGAGGATGCAGCAGAGTATCAAGGTTACGAGGATCAATCATAGCAACTGCCTCTGCCTCTGTCTTATGTCCCTCATCTACTAAATCACAGGCAATCTTTAAAGCGGCCTGTGCTGTTCTCTTACCATTGCGGCACTGTAACATATAGAGCTTCTTATTCTCAACAGTGAACTCCATATCCTGCATATCATGATAGTGATTCTCGAGTGTCTCACAAACCTTGATAAACTCTGCATATGCCTCTGGGAACTCCTGCTCCATCTGCGCGATCGGCATCGGTGTACGAACACCGGCAACAACGTCCTCGCCCTGTGCGTTCTTTAAGAACTCACCCATGAGCTTCTTCTCGCCTGTAGCCGGGTCACGTGTAAATGCAACACCTGTACCGGACTCATTGTTCAGGTTACCGAATACCATAGGCATTACGTTAACTGCTGTACCCCATGAATAAGGGATGTCATTGTCACGACGGTATACGTTTGCACGAGGGTTGTCCCATGAACGGAATACAGCCTCGATCGCAAGCTTTAACTGCTCTACAGGATCGGAAGGGAAGTCCTTGCCAAGCTGGTTCTTGTACTCAGCCTTGAACTGCTCAGCCAGTGTCTTTAAGTCTGCTGCTGTGAGGTCTACGTCGTACTGAACGCCCTTTTCCTCTTTCATTTTGTCAATCAGCTGCTCAAAATATTTCTTGCCGACTTCCATAACAACGTCTGAAAACATCTGAATGAAACGTCTGTAAGAATCGTATACGAAGCGCTCGAATGCAGGATCTGGATTGCCCTTGATCATCGCTTCAACAACTTCGTCGTTTAAACCAAGATTTAAGATAGTATCCATCATACCAGGCATTGATGCACGCGCACCAGAACGCACAGATACAAGCAGAGGATTCTTCAAATCGCCAAATTTCTTGCCGTTTACTCTCTCCATCTCTGCAACGCCTTCCATAGCCTGCGCCATGATCTCGTCGTTGATTTTGCGTCCATCTTCATAATACTGTGTACAAGCTTCTGTTGTGATCGTAAAGCCCTGTGGTACAGGCAGTCCGATGCTTGTCATCTCTGCAAGATTAGCGCCCTTGCCACCGAGAAGATTACGCATGGTCATGTCGCCCTCTTTAAATGAATATACCCACTTTTTACTCATTGTGTTTTCTCCTTTACTGAATTGTTACTTTACATTGGTGCCGCTGCCCTGTCATAATAGTAAAAAAATCCCAATGGCACACTGCATGATATAAATCATAAACATAATATGTTCAATTGTCAAGAATTTATCAAAGACTTTTTTGAAATTTTGCTATTTTCTTCCTATTTTTTATAGTCTGATAACCTTTCCTTCCTCCTTATCGTAAAAATACAGCGAATAGGAAAGAATTTCTTCTGTGCTTACCTGTGTATCATTGATCTCTTTAATCATATTTTTAATCTCTTCGCTCTCCTCATTATGCTCTGTCGGCAGAAGCAGCAGTTCATGTATTGAGGATGGTATAATATAGAGGCTGCTGCCGATTGCATCCGCAAAATCCCGGATCAAATCAGGATACAGCATGCAGGCCGCCCCCTCCACCCTGCTTTTATTGCTGAGCACATACATCGGAATACTGTCCGATGGTCCAATTATGCAGTTGTCCCAATCAGATTCCTCCGTATTCTCAGCCTTCACAATTTCACACAGAACATCCGTCATACTTTTAATCTCATACTCCTGAAGCCGCTGTGTGTTTTCTTTTGCTGCCTGATACAGCATTCCCACTGACACATCCCACAGTTTCAGATGCACATTATGTATCAGTATTGATGCCGTGCCAAATTCCTCCTGTGCAACCATGCACTGGAATATAATCGACAAATCCATAAATTCTATATGTGGAATATCCGCCAAAAGCTCCTTATTTTTCTCTGTGTTGACAAGTTTGTAAACCACGCACTGCTTCACACTCTCATAATTCAAAAAAAATCTCATATCGACACTCTGATTGACCTTATTCCTGTTGTAAGTGTCCATCACATCATTGACAACATTGACCAGTGTTGCTCTTCCGCTTGTGTACTCCTCGTAATAGTTATTTAGATAAATTGTTGGCGAAATATTGCTGTCATCCTGCATCACCGTAAGTCCTCTCAGCACGACTCCGTTATTTTTTCTGACATCACTCAGCCTTACTTTATAACAGTCTCCAGCTCTTCTCTCCACTTCATCCCGCACTAATGTTGTAAAATTCATAAATTCCATACTATATGATACTCCTTTTTGTCATATTCTTTTATAATATCCCCCTCCTCTGCCGCTGTCTTTTTACAACACAAAAAGACAACAAGAAAAATGTGATAAAAAGTATACACCGTTTTCTCATTGTCTTAATTCATTTATCGATATCTCATCCGCGCCAGACTATACCCTTGACAAATACTCACCTGTTCTGGTATCAATCTTGATGACATCATTTGTCTCTACGAACAAAGGAACTGACACTGTCGCACCAGTCTCAACGGTAGCCGGCTTTGTCGCACCGGTAGCTGTATCGCCCTTGAATCCCGGCTCTGTGTCTGTGATTGTAAGCTCCACAAACAAAGGCGGCTCAATCGCAAATACATTGCCGTTGTGTGAGCATACCTTAACCATCTCGTTCTCCTTCACGAACTTGAGCGCATCGCCCACCTTGTCCGCATTGAGACCAATCTGTTCATAGTTCTCTGTATCCATAAAATAGAATAAATCGCCATCTGCGTATAAGTACTGCATCTCTTTCCTGTCAATACGCGCCTGCGGGCACTTCTCTGTCGGTCTGAACGTCTTCTCCACAACGCCGCCGCTGATAATGTTCTTGAGCTTCGTTCTGACAAAAGCTGCTCCCTTACCAGGCTTTACATGCTGGAACTCGATGATCTGATAGATGCTGTTCTCATACTCTATCGTAATACCGTTTCTGAAATCTCCTGCTGATATCATAAAAACTATTCCTCCTAAATATTCACTTTTCACGTTTACAATCCGTTAACCATTTTATAACAAAATGAACAATATTTCAACTATTATTTTTGACATTTCGCGATGACAAAATCAATGGCCATCAGATACCCGTCCAGTCCCTGTCCATAAATCTGATGATCGCACACTTCTTTGGTGACAGAAATGCGCCGGAATTCCTCTCTCTGAGTGATATCTGAGATATGGATTTCCACCTTGGGAACCGTGATACTCGCGAGCGCGTCGCGTATCGCATACGAGTAATGCGTAAATGCGCCTGGATTGATGACGATGCCCTCTGTGCCGTCAAAATATGCTTCCTGAATCCTGTCTATGATGGCTCCCTCATGGTTAGACTGGAAGCAGTCGATCTCACAGCAGGTCTCCTCTGCCTTGTTCTGTATCATATCGGTCAAATACTTGTAATCCTGCGTCCCGTAGATGCCTTTTTCCCTTATCCCGAGAAAATTCAGATTGGGACCGTTTATCACTAATATTTTCATTTCTCTGTCATCCTTTCCCATAGCGAGTTTGAAAAATGCTCTGATAATTCACACTGTTTATTCTCTATTTGTTCCACTAAACATTAACATATAATTTCATTTCTCAACCCCAATTAATTACACTCGTTATTTTTCTTCATCTTTATCGTACCATGCACTGTAAAATATGTCAAAAGAAAATACCAATTATCTTAAATTCGGCAAAATCCTGCAAAATCGCATTTGGCAATGGGTTTTTAATGTTCATCACAGTTTTCTATAATTTTCAACGCCGCTTCCGACTGTCTCAGCTCGTCTACATTTATTATAAACAGAGCACCCTCTTCATACAAAGGAGCCCTTTGCGCAATCATTTCCTCAATCCGTCTCATAGGATTCTCACACTTTAGAAGCGGTCTGGACGTGTCGCCCTTAATTCTATTATAAATTGTTTTCGGCTCCGCCTTCAGATAGATAACCTTGCCTAGCTCTGATAACAGCTGTCTGTTTTCTGCCCTCATGGGCATTCCGCCGCCTGTCGAGATAACCAGATGTTCTCTTTTTTCATCAATCAACTGCCTCAACAGCGCTGTCTCCATATCGCGAAATGCCTGCTCGCCGTCTGTGGCAAAAATCTCATTGATACTCCTGTGATGCTGCTCCACAATCATCTCATCTGTGTCCACAAAGGTGTAATCCTTTAGCTTTGCGACGTTTCTTCCCACGGTCGTCTTTCCGCTTCCCATATAGCCTGTCAGAATAATATTTTCCATGAAAGTCCTCCATACTGTCAACAACCTGTGAATGCTGTCGTTACCGTTAGCACCTCTGCAAATTTTTTTGCTCTTCCGCATTGTAGCAGCCGCACTCCTCACACAAATCGCATCCGTCTTTTATCTTAATTTATCGCAAAGTTTTTGGTATACCTGATCGGCAGTTTCCTTCGCCACCTTGCATCCATTCCACATTTCAAAAGCGTCAACGCCCTGGTACAGAAGCATCTTAAGTCCATTGTACGCCATGCCGCCGTTATCCCTGACATACTGCATAAACTTAGTCTCCCAAGGCGTGTAAATCAGGTCATAGCCGTATTTCACATAATGATAAAAATCGCCGTCATCAATGACCACATCATTCACATTCGGCGCAAGTCCGACACTTGTGCACTGGATCACGATATATCTGTTCTCTGCTCCTGTTAAGAGCTCCCTATAATCGGAAAGCGCCATCGCCGTCACGCAGTCCTTTCCATACCAGCTAAGTTTACTGTTTACCTCCATCGCCACAGATTCCGCTTTCGCTGCACTGCGGTTCAACAGATACACTTTTTTTGCGTCACCACTGGCACACATAAAGGCAACTGCGCGCCCCACACCGCCTGCGCCGAGTATGATAACCTCCTCATTTTTGATCGGGACGCCATCCTCCTCCATCGCACGCCAAAGCCCGCTGGTATCTGTATTGTGGCCGATAAATCCCGCCCTGTCATCACGTCCGTCGCGCACAAGGGTATTGACAGCCCCCAGCATTTCCGCCCGCGTATCAACTTCTGTCAGAAACGGAATCACGGCATTTTTGTAGGGCACAGTGACATTCATGCCCTGGATATTTAACCCATACGCCCCTTTTAAAGCCGCCTCGAGCTGTCCGTCTGCCACATGGAACGGCACATACACCAGATCGATGCCGAGCGCGTCCGCAAATGTGCCGTGTATAAGCGGCGACAGTGTGTGTTCCACCGGATTGCCTATGATTCCGTAAACCTTTGTTTTACCATTTATCTGCATCTACAGTTCCCCCATTGTTTTATATTCCTTATTCTTTCTTTTTCATATCCTTATGATAACGAATCAGCACGATTTTTTCAAGATAGCGCTTTAAGACAATCTGTATCTCCTCCCTGGGGTGGATTGGCTTCACCAAAACAGAGTAAATTCCAGCCTTGTTTGCCCCCCACACATCGGTAAAAATCTGGTCTCCCACAAACAGCGTATTTGTCTCATCTGTCCCCATATTTTTCATGGCTTTCCGATAGTTCGCCGGATTGGGCTTTCCCGCCTTGTAAATATAGGGGGCGTCCACTGCGTCACAGAACATTTTCACGCGCGGCTCTTTGTTGTTGGAGAGCATCGTGACTTTATAGCCTGTCTCTCTCAGGCGTTTGAACAGGGCAATCGCGCGATCGTCCGCCGGAAATCCGTGCGGCACCAGCGTGTTGTCAATATCGAAGATAATGCCTCGGTAGCCTTGTCTGTATTTCTCTTCAAAATCGATATCATATGTTGAATCAAGATATTCGTCTGGATAAAAACGTTGCAGCATCAAAAATATCCTCCATCTATAATGCAGAATTATAAACTCTCAATTATCCTGTCACAAATTCGCCGCCTCGAGCAGAAGCCGCGTGTAGTCGGTCGACGGATTTTCATAGACATCCTCAACCTTTCCCTGTTCCAGAATTTCCCCGCTTTTCATGATGATCACCCTGTCGCACATCTGGTACACGACGCGCAGGTCATGCGAGATAAAAAGGATAGAGATTCCAAGCTCCTTGTGCAGCTTCAGCAAAAGCCTGATAATCTGAGCCTGTATTGTCACATCAAGCGCTGACACCGGCTCGTCCGCAATCAGGAAATCCGTGTCGCACAAGAGCGCCGCCGCTATCGCAACGCGCTGCCGCTGTCCGCCGGAAAGCTCTGTGGGATAGTGTTCTTTCAGCTTTACATCAAGTCCCACACGCTCGAGCATCCTGTCAACTTTTCGGACACGCTCCTCTTTCGACAGCCTGTCCTTCCCTCTGTTTCTGCGAGATTTCATGCGCAGCGGTTCTTCCAATATCCAGCCGATTTTCTTGGAGGGATTGAGCGAGCCATATGGGTCCTGAAAGACCATCTGCGGATTCGGACAGTCAAGCATGATATCTCCATCATACTTCTTCTGCATGCCGAGAATCGCCTTTGCAAGCGATGTCTTTCCGCAGCCGCTCTCGCCCACAAGTCCCAGCACTTCGCCTTTTTTCATGTCAAAGCTCACATTTTTCAGGACATGCTGTAAGCTTTTTTCCGACTTTCCGCGAATACGGTTCACCAGGTTTTCTTTATTTTTGTAATAGACGTTCAAATTGCTTACATTCAATATATTTTCCATCTTAACCTCCATGCTGACACACGAAAACGCCTGCGCTTTTGCTAACCGCAGTCCCTGCATTTCTGGCGGGCCGAACTACAAACGAGCAGTGCGGACTCCCCTTTTCGTAATTACCGATAACTGTGCCGTTCTCCTATCTTCGCTCATACACCAGCTCCGTAATACCATTTTCATTCCATGTATTCACCAGCCGCAAGTCAATCCGCGTGTCTGTTGGTGCGAAGAGGGGAATGCCGCCGCCTAAAATGGTTGGAATGATGCAGATGTGGTATCGGTCAATCAGGTTCTCCCGCATAAGCTGCTGCGCGATTTTAGCACCGCCATTAATCCAGATCGCTTTCCCTTGTTCCCGCACAAGCCGCTTTACCAGCGCACATGGATTTTCGTCGGTAAACAGAATATTGTCCGCCGCGCAGGGCTTGCGATGTGTAATCACATAGCTTGTCAAATCCGCATATACCCACTCCGTCGGCGATAATTCCGTCGTCACCTGATGATACGTATTCCATCCCATAATAACCGTATCGACATCCTTTATAAATGCACCGTAGGAATCCGTCCCCTCCGCGTGCTCCTCCTGTCCGACAAGCCAGTCCACGCCGCCGTCTGTGTCCGCAATGTATCCGTCAAGACTTACAGCAATATATAAAACAACCTTTCTCATATACACTTTTCTCCTTATCATTCCAGTTCTCTTTTTAATATAAAACCTGTTTCACCCTGTTGAGAAACAAGTATTTGTTATGTCCACAGATGTTATACGTTCATTTGCCTTCGCACATATTCCAGTTCTTTTTTATAGGCGGGATTTCGCAAATCATATGTGTGCGAAACACTCGGTTTTCCCGCCCAGAACGGCTCGTTTGAACATGCCTGAATGCAGTCACCAACAATTGTTTTATTTATATGAAACCCAAAGCTTACACCATTATTC
>CAMWXA010000162.1 GCA_947178035.1 uncultured Lachnospiraceae bacterium
TTTTGACAAATACAGTTGTAAATTAAAAATAGCTGTCCAATTCTGTGATGTTATAGTCTGCACATCCTCTTATTTTGGCACAATTTTGTTTGGAATGATTTTTCAAATACGCTTTAAGAAAAAGCGGCAGGTAATTTGGACAACGTGCTTGACGGCTGTGGTGAAGTATGCTATGATGCAATAAAGTTAGTTGAGACTAACCAATTGCATATACTTTTGCTTGTCCGTTTTATCACATAGGAACAGGCAGAATCATATATTAATAAGGAAAAAAAGGGGGAATATAGCATGGGTATCAATATGGATATCAGCGCAGCTGCAGGTGTGATGATACCGTTTATCGGCACCTCGCTTGGCTCGGCTATGGTATTTTTCATGAGAAATCAGATAAATAGAAAGCTTGAGAAATTGTTGATGGGATTTGCGGCAGGTGTGATGGTGGCAGCATCGGTGTGGTCGCTCCTGATCCCTTCGATTGAGATGGCAGCAGAGCAGGAGAAGGTAGCATGGATACCGGCGGCAGTTGGATTTATCTTAGGCATGGCATTTCTGCTGCTTCTGGACAGCGTGATTCCGCACCTGCATCTGGATACGGAGAAGCCGGAGGGAATCAGGACCAAGGCGAAAAAGACGACAATGATGGTGTTTGCGGTGACGCTTCACAATATACCAGAGGGAATGGCGGTCGGCGTCACGTTCGCGGGGGCGCTTCTCGGAAATGCGCAGATTACAATGGCGGGGGCGTTTACGCTGGCGCTTGGCATCGCAATCCAGAATTTCCCGGAGGGAGCGATTATCTCAATGCCGTTAAAGAGTCAGGGAACTTCCAGAAAAAAGGCGTTTGTGTACGGCGTGCTCTCGGGGCTTGTCGAGCCGGTGGGAGCAGTGCTGACAATTGTCCTTGCGGGCTTGATTGTGCCGATGCTCCCGTATTTCCTGGCATTTGCGGCGGGGGCGATGATCTATGTCGTCGTCGAGGAGCTGATTCCCGAGTCGCAGGCTGGGGAACACACGAACATCGGGACAATCGGCGTCGCAATTGGGTTTGTCGTGATGATGGTGCTGGATGTGGCGCTGGGATGATTTTACGTGTGTTTTTTTGCTGAGCGGATTATCCAGTCCACAGCCGCCTCGGCGTGCGTGGGCAGATTTGCGGGAGCAGGAATGTCTTCCGGGTCCTGGGGTGTCTCTGCACCCGTATGAAAAGCCTGCAGGGCATATCTGGCAAGCAGCGCAGAGACGCGCCCTCTCTCGATGGAATCCTCAGTGCCAAAGACAACGACTACCAGATCGTGTGTCATTGTTCCGTCATCCGCAGTCAGGGAAGTGACAAGGCAGGCACCGGATTTGTTGGTCGTGCCGGTTTTCAAGCCAGTGGCTTCGGGCAGATTATACAAAAGCGGGTTTGTGTTCCGCACTTCGAGGTCGAGGGACGGCAAGGTGGCACTTTTCATGGAAGTGATGTCTGTGACCTGTGGATAAATTTTTAAAAGGTAAGACACCAGCCGGAACATGTCTTCTGCGCTCATGCGGTTCTGGCGCTTTGCAGGAATGGGCGTTTCTGTGTAGGAGGGCAGTCCGTTGCAGTTGAAGAAGACTGCCTGTGAAAGTCCAAGCTCCGATGCCTTCTGATTCATCCGTTGAACAAAAGCTTCCTCTGAACCGGCGATGGTTTCCGCCAGACATAGCGCGCACTCGTTGCTGGAGGGAAGAAGGGCGCCCAGCAGAAGCTCATACACGGTGATCTGCTGTCCGGCCTTCAAGGGAATCACACCATCGTCCGAGGAGGCCAGCGCCTCGGCGGCATAAGAGACTGTGATCTGTTCCTCAAGGGAGATCTGGCCTGATGAGATGGCATCCATCGTCAGGAGACAGGTCATCAGCTTGGAGGTGCTGGCAATCGGATAGGGAGTGCCGGAATCGTACTGATAATAGATTTCCCCGGTGGTCGCATCCCCAGCCAGCACGCCGTTGACGCCATAAAAGTATCCCGATTCCTCCAAAGCTGCGGGGCATATCGAGAAAGGCGTCTGCGTGTCAATCTGAATAAAACCTGCGCTGGGAACGGTGATGTTGACATCGAGAATCATCGCCAGATCGGCAGCCATCATAAAGCAGTCGTAACCGCCGGAGGGCAGTGCCATAATCAATGTATAGTAGTATACCTTTTCGCCGCGCAGCGTAAATTCGTTTCGCCGCAGGGTGATATCTGGATTATTGCTGTTCTCCCAAGGGGTATTCTCCGCTCCCGCAGGGGTGTAGGCGCTGCCTGGGTTCAGGGAGATGGCGCTTTTCGTGATTTCTATGGAAAAGCACTTGTCGGTATCCCTGAGGAGCATGGCGATATCCCGCAGGGAAAAGTAAGTATTGTGGTCGTAGCTGTAATCGATGGTTTTCACAGTGCCTGCGGCGCCTGTATCTGTCTGAACCTGACAGATTCCAGGAATCTCATATGCTGCATTGACCTGGACAGGCAGCATGGAACACACCAGAATCACGGACAGTATCAAGGAATTTATTTTCTGTAAAGTTGTTTTCATGGAAGCTCCCTTCTCATTGTTCTGTTTGGGGTTGCTGCAACGTGTATATCACAGGGTAATGATCGGCAAAATAACCGTAGTAGGCGGAATCGACTGCCCCGGACAGAATCAGGGTGGAGTCCTGGCGGATATAGCGTTCTGCCTTTGTCCTGACCAGCTGACCGCTGTCAAACTGTCTGGTCAGAATGCCTTCTGCGGTTTCATAGGTACCGCTGCAGTCGTACTGTGCCTGCAGTTCTTCCAGAGGGGGCAGCAGGCTGGGAACACTGGACATCAGGTAGGCGGTCGTGGACATTCCAAACGTTTCCGCCACAAGCGCTTCGATGTCATCCTCGTCCGTGCCGCCCGTATAGCCTGCCATGCGAAGCCGCTCAGCCACAAGTTCCCGGAACACTGCAGCAAATGCCTCATAGGCAGCCTGACTGCAGGCAGCGTAGCTCTCCGGTACAACGCTGCTGACAAAAGTTCCCTCAGAGCGGGAACTCTGCGTCATCGTCAGGCGAAGATCGACAGTCAGACCCTGCATGTGGGACTCCATATCCTGCATGGAGACAGAGACGGCCTCTATATCCTGCAGCCAGCCGAGCGCTGTGACTGCGGCCTGTTCTGTCATGTCCAGACTGGCAGTCCAGTTCCCGGAGAGCGTTTTGTCATTCGATGCATAAAAGTGCAGATACGCAAAATATACGGCAAACAGGATCAGGACAGAAAACAGTATGACAAATAGTGTATTTTTAATAATTTTCCGCACAGAGATACCTCCTGCCCGCGGCAGCGGGCGTTCCATTCACTTCGATTGCCATAAGCCATCCTCCTTTATTTTATATTCTATGGATCTTTGATTTTATGATATCATGTAAAGGTTCAATTTTCCACACTTCTTTTTCAAGTAAAAAGCGAAAGCTTTTATTCAATTGGTGCCAATTTGACAAGCGGAATTTTCCACTGTTAAATGAAAGAAAATTATTGCTGTGGAGGGCTGTTTGGATGTACCGCATATATATGGTGGAGGATGACAACGGAATACTGGAGGCTGTAAAGAGCAGGGGACTATATTTTTAACTTTCTGGCGGTATCGGACGTGGTGCACAGTCTGCTAGAGCGTGTTTGAAAAATCATTCCCACCATCTGCACGCCCCACTTTGCGCGATATTTGCGCCAAATTCAGGTTACATAGCCCGCTATGCGCCCTTCATTTGGCACAAATCTCCCACAAATTGTGACGCACATCTGACGGAAAGCATTTTTCAAACACGCTCTAGGGAGAGCGGTACTGCCATACTTATTCCGCATTGGTGAAGGGGCGGTTGGCTTGTTTTCCATTCCCTTTTTGTTCTATACAAATTCTTTGCTCATCAGGAAAAGGAAGAAGGAGTTAGGGTTATATAACATTCTGGGAATGAACAAAAGGAATCTCTTTTCCATCTTGTTCCGGGAGACGGCGATTTCATACGGGATTGTTGTCATCATTGGAATTTTTGCAGGATTTCTGTTTTTCAAGCTTGCGGAGCTGGTGCTTGTCAATATTATGGACCGACAGGTGAATTACCGCGTCTATGTCGATTGGAAAGGAGCCTTGGCCGTTCTTGTGGCATTTGCGGCCATCTATCTGCTGATTCTGCTCAATACACTGTGGCAGATTCACACAAACAATCCCATTGCGCTGCTACACAGGGATTCGGAGGGGGAGCGTCCGCTCCAAAGCCGCAATTTCCTGACGGTGCTTGGGAGTGTCAGGGTGGAAATTCCGGTGGAGCGGATGGGGGAGGAGCTGTCGGGGAAACCTATACAGCCGGATACCAGTCAGGGATTGATGCAATCGTGGAAGCTGTTTGGCAAAAGGACGATTGGTCAAAGCAGGCGGACACAGAAGCAGATGACAACGCGCAGTTCTGCACAGTGCATTTTGCCAATATGCTGGCGATGCTTGTCGACGGGCAGCTGGACCTTGGCAGGGACATGCGCGATACATGGTTTACGCCGGGGGTGCATCTTGTCTTTACGTCGAATATCGTCGCTATGATGCATTCGCTGCTGTTCTCTGCGAACAGAGCACTGATGGTCAGAGTGATGGTGGCCACGTATGTTATTTTTGCAGTATTCTATTTGCTGGTGTATGCGTTGTCCTCTAAGACGTATTTTAATATCGTAAATGCAACAAATGAGTAGACAAAAGTTTATTGGGTATAAGGAGTGCTGCAGGCAGGACAGAGACAATCAATGAATTGTAAATATTCTTTCAGAAAAGGAAAGAATGTGTTACAATACAAACCGATGCAGGGTTATAAAGACGGAAGAAAGCGTTTGCGGGTTGGAAAATATCGTGTGATCTATCGGTATAAAATAGACAGAGAGATCGAGATATTGCTCATTATGGAAATTGGAAGTCGTGGAGATATTTATAAGTAGAATGGAGGTATAGAGCATGACACAGATGGTTCAGGAATCAGTGCGAATGTTAGAAATACTGCCAGAGAGCGAGCAGGAACTTGCGAGCCAGCTAATAAAACGATTGGTGCTTGCGTGGGACCCGGACTTTACGAAGCTGACGCCGGAAGAGCTAAAACAGCTGGAGGCAGCGGAACAGAGGATGGACAGCGGAGAATATGTGAAGGACAGCGAGATAGCATGGTAAAGAACTGCGGTTTCAGATTAGAAAGGTCTGGAACCCAGTTCATTTGTCATCAAAATTCGCTCTGGGGGGATTTGTTCACATATTGTGGATAACTTGTGGATAAGTATGTGTATAATATGTGGAAGAGAGGCGGCTGCCCTTTTATTCCAAAAAAATGGTCATTTCGTTCCATTTGTCTGAAAAATATAAGAATTTTACCGATATAATAAACACATATAACTATTCAGGGAATCACTGGTCTCGTCGTCAGGCCATATAATATTGCTGCGCGGAGGCTTGATGACACGCAGGAATCTGTTTTCTTAGGAATCCTGCAGAGCAGTGTGAAGTCCTGCTCTGAATAGTTATATTAAATTATGATACAGTGGGGTAGGTGGTGGATTTTGGACATGACTGTCAACGACAACAAAAATGAGACAAGGAGGGGATTGTTCATCAAGACAAAAAAGCTCATGCTCGATCAGGCTGATATCCTGTATATTGAGAGCAGGGCAAAAAAGGTGGAAATACATATTGCAGGATCGCCGGAATGCATAGAAATCTATGCGACGATGGAGGAGCTCGACGGACAGCTCGGGGAGGGATTTTACCGGTGTCATCGGGCGTACATTGTGAACATGGCGCATATCACGGAGTATGGCAAGGACAGCTTAACCCTCACAAACGGTGATAAGGTCTATGTGGCAAAGAAAAAGTACAGCGAGTTTGTCAAAGTGTACAAGGGTTATCTGCAGAATGGGGGAGTGTCCAGCGTATGATACAAAATATGTCCGGACTTAATACAAGGGGACATAGGCGGCTCTGACTGACAGAGGGGACGCCAGCAAATTAGGGTATGGAGGATTGATCTCGAGGAGTATTTACAGAGCAGCACCCATAGAAGATGTGACACATCTTCTATGGGTGCTGTCAGCGTACCTGTTCTATGGGAGTATTCCAGATTTCCTTGCGCAATGCAGAAGGTGTCATTCCGTAAACACTCTTACATGTGCGGACGTATGTTTTGACATCCGGGAATCCATTACTCAGTGCAACATCGGAAATATTCATATTCTGGTTTAACAAACATTGATTCGAGTGCTCGAGCCGGATGAGATTGATATAGTGGGTGAGGCACATATTGGTCGCTTTTCTAAAATATTTTGACAGATACTGCGGGGATAAGCCGACCAGTTCTGCCAGTGACTGAAGGCTTAGCTTCTGGTTGTAATGTTTACAGACATACTCCATTACGTTTCTTGCGTACCCGGTGAAATCGGTTCCTTTCAGGATGTTTGTGCTGGAAAAAATGCAGTCTTCCAACAAAATCTGGCAAATCTCCAGCAGCACTTTGTTTTTCTCAATATCAGTAAAATTGTAAGAATACTGTGCTGTGTCCAGTTCTGACAAATCAACCAGATGCTGAAGCTCGATTTTGAGTCTGTCATAAGCTGTGTCTGGCCGGATGCGAAAGATGCAGTCATCATGGAAACGCAGCAGAAAATCGTGGGAGAGCTGGAGAACAATATATTTATAATGAGCGGTACTGTCCGGTGTGGCAGTTGAATGAATGACTTTCGCATTGCAGAAATAAAAATCCCCGCTCTGGATAGTCTGTACTGTGCCGTCAATACACACCTGCAAAGAACCTTCGAGCATATAGACAAATTCCAGTTCGGGATGCCAGTGCGGCGTTGTATTGCACCGCCATCCTGGCTTATCCTGCATTAGAATTCTGCCAGGGATATTTTTATCGTATTTTACCCACTCATAATAATAATTCATCGTATTTCCCTCATATTTCTGATTGTACCTGTCATATAAATATATTTCGGCATGAATGGAAAAAAGCTTATCATGTGTATGCGAAAGGCTGCTGCCAAATCAATATCGGCAGCAGCCTTGTTTCCGTTATCTATTCAGTCTGTAACTCGTATTTTACTGCATCGCTTCCGCTATCTGATACAGCTCTGCGATAGAGGACTTTAGTCTGCTGTATGCAGTCAGACGCTCTGTGTCTGTCATTGCATTGGTATCTGCATCCTTATATTCGTAATAGCATTTCTTTAATGCCTGATACTGGTCATAAGAACTAAATTCATAATAGATGCCAAGGATTGTGTTTACATTGGCGAGGACGGACCGCAATGTGCCTGGTGTAACTTCCACATCCTTCTCAAGAACGACAGGATTACTTTCCGGCTCTTTCAGAGAAGTGTTTCCGTCAATAATATAGGTGTATGCCGGATATATCTTTTGGTCACAGATGTTTGCACCGTTAAATATGACAGCTGTCTCAAATGCCTGCACATAATAACCCTGTGAGAGATTTTCGTCAAAGGCATAGTCGATCGCGCCGTCTGTGACATGCGTCGGATTTCCTACGGACGGATTATGAATCATGTTGCAGGAGGAACCATTGTTGTCTGTATAATTATATTCCAGTGCAAAATCTTCATGCGAATGACCTGAAATCCAGACAATGTCGGGATATGTCTCCAACAGGGAGATAAAGCGCTGCGCAGATGGCAGAGCCGGGTCAATAGAACCGCTGTAATAAGGTGCTTCCAAATCATCACCTGGTCCATATCCTTTAATCAGTGCATGCTGAATGAGGTAGATATTTTTTCCTTTTCCGTAATTTTCGCGCAGAAGATTTTCTACCCAGTCGAGCTGTTCCGTTGTAAATTCATCGTACTTTGCCGGGCGATATCCGCCTTCCAGCGCCATGAAGATGAATAAGTCTCCAGTATTGGGTTCTGTGACTGTATAATAAGGTTTTGCAGCAGCGAGGGTATTGATGGAACTATCCAGACCGCTTCCGTTGATGAACATCTGCAGTTCGTATGGGACATCATCGTCCTGACGGACTTCGTGGTTTCCACCGGATTCATATATCGGGTTGACATAGTCTGACTGCGCAAGAATCAGCTGGTAAGCCTGCCACTCTTTGTCTAAATTGTCCAGATTGGCATTCGTGACCTGATCGCCGGATGACACAATGAAGTCCACGCCGAGGTTTGCAGCGTATGCAAGTGCCTGTGCCCAGTGTGCTTCAGAATATTCCCACCAGTATGCAGGAGTCTCTCCAAAGTGCTCCTCGTCAATGTGGATGTCTGAAAATGAGTTGAACGTGTAGAGCGCATCGGCAGAAGAGCAGCCGAGGCGTTTGTCAGCAGGGATGTCGTAGACTGCCGCTGCACCAGACACCGTCGGGTATTCTGTATAGGCTGCATTGACAGCGATGACTTTTGTTGCGTCGGCTGGGATTGCAGTATGGTATCCGAACTGGAATACGGCGGTCTCCCCAGCGCCCACTTTCAGGGAAGTGATCGGATAATATCTGCCCAGAGCACCCGTGTTGTCACTCCAGTACAAGTTATAGGAGGCGTCAACCGATGAGAAAAGATAGAGATTTCCCTGTGCATACCCTGCCTTACCGGCGTCATTCCCGGTAAATTCATAAAATAGCTCTGCCTGGCCCGCCAGGGAAACTTCTGTCGGTACAGCAGCTTCTTCCGCTGCAAATGCGACGGTGCTGTTTGTGACAAGCAGGATTGAGGCGCATGATAATGCAGCCAGTTTTGTGAATTTTTTGTGCATATGAATTTCTCCTTTCCTGTGTAAAATTGAAATATGTAAAACCGTTGTCCTGTATATTTTGTAATTTTAACATGCGCTGTTTGAAGAATAAATGGCGATTATGGATATATTTACTCCATTTTTTGTCTTGTGCTGTCGGAGAAAAGGAGCGATTAAAATCGTTACTATGAGCGGCTTCCAAGCCGTGAATTGTAATAGAAAATCAGATAGATACCAGAATAAACGCATGAATGAAAAAGTGTCTTTTCCAACACTATTATTTGGAGAG